>JAUWWX010000010.1 GCA_030616665.1 archaeon
CATTCTCCCTTTTCTTTGCCTCTGCCCTGGCCTTGGCTATCTTGCTTCTTTCCAGGGCAACCTTTCTTGCCAAAACTGTGTTTAACCCGTCCTCCAACCTGAGTTCCCTCTTAATAAGCAGCATTCCTTTCTTGTCGCGCCTTAGGATTTCTTTTTCAATGGAATCTATTCTTCCGCTCGATTCCTCAATTTTTTTGGCAATCTCTTTAGGCATGTTTTCCCAGCACCCCTACATTCTTTTCAAGCGATTCAAGCTGCCTTTTAAGGGAAGCTTGCTTTTTTCTTGCGTTCGTTATCTTGCCCTTTTTCTCCTCGTAAATCTTGTTAATTCTCTCCAGCGAGGAAATCCTTTGCCTCAGGCTTGTCTGCTTCCTTGCGCTGCCACTCTTTACCATCGCCAGCTTGGCTTTTTCCCTCAAAAAGCTTGCCTTAAGCAGCCTGTTCAGGTTGGCCTCTGCCCTGTTTTTCTCCAAAATCTTTGCCTTGAGGGCAGCCTCGTTTTTCAGAATGCTGTTCCTAGTGCTTTTGATTTTGCCTGCAAGCTCCTTTGTTTTCATGTCAAGCAAGCTTACACTTGCCTTCTTCTCTGGGCTTGGCCTCTTTCTGGCGGCCTTGGCTGGCCTTGGCTTTGCCCTTCCCCTTCTGGCGGCCTTTACAGGCCTTGGCTTTGCCCTTCCCTTTCTGGCGGGCTTTGCAACCCTTTTTGGCTTTTCCCTTCCCTTTTTTGTCTTTGCCAAGAAAAACACTTTTTTTCTATTTGCCCCTAATCTATAATGCCCCCTTTTGCTATAAAAATTTTTCCTCTGCAAAAAAAACCTGGCTTAAGTCGAAGAGGCGTGCAGCGCCTGCTTAACCGCTTTTCCCAGCTTTTGCAGCATTTTTTCATCCAGCTTGAAGACAGTTGGCATATCAAGCCTGGCAGCCTGCCTTAAGACAGGAAGGTCATCGGAATGCATTATTACCGGCATTTTTGGAAAGCTTTTCCTCAACTGCTTTGCCAGCAGAAAGCCCCTGGGCTTGTCGTGCGGCGTCATATGCACGTCGCAGATGACCAAATCAAACGGCTTTTGCCCACATTTTTTAAGCCTCTGTTTGATTATTTTCCTGGCTTCAGCTGCATTCCAGGCATGCCTTAGAAGGTATGGCTTGCACAGCTTTGTAATGTACCTGTGGACAACGTAGTCGTCGTCAACCAAAAGGATTCTTTTTGGCATGTGCTAAAGCAAGAAACTGCTTTAGTTAATTTAAAGCTGTTGCCTTGTCAGCCTGGGTCTTTGTGTCAAAGGTACTGGTCAAGAATCCTGCCAACTATTAAGACTACGAGGGAAATGATGGTAGCTGCAACTGCCAGAAAATAGTGGCCAAAGCCAACAGACATTCCGATTGCTGCAAGCACCCAGATGTCGGCAGCTGTGGTCAATCCCCTGACCCTGTCCTTGTCCCTGAAAATGGTTCCAGCAGACAGGAAGCCTATGCCTGCTACAACGCCCGCCGCAATCCTTGAAACATCAGCCGGGTTTTCAAAGGTTCCGCTAACCGAAATGGAAAGCAGGGTGAACATTGCTGCGCCAACACAGATCAGGACATGGGTCCTGAAGCCAGCTGGCTTGTCGTGCATTTCCCTTTCAACGCCGATTAGTCCGCCCAAAATAGCACTTATGATAAGCCTTTCAATGAACAGCCACTCAAGCATTGAAACCGGAAGAGAATAGGAAAAAGAACTTAATAAATCTTTTCAGGCGTGGCGAATTCCTTAAATAGAAGGTAAACCCATAATAAAACAAAGTGAAAACAAAAATCTTGATTGGGTTGCTGGTCATAGGGATTCTTTCTATTAGCGGATGTGTTCAAGAAGAGGCTCTACCTGCAGATAGTGAAGAAGCCCCATACTATACAGAAACTGATTCGAGCATAGTGTGGGAATCCTTGAATGGCCCGCCGGGGGGCGGGAATGTAGACAATTTAATACAGAATCCTTACCGCCACAATGAGTTATACGCAACAACCAGACATGGCCTATACAAATCCGAAGACAAGGGTGAAAGCTGGCAAAAAATAAGTGAATCGGAAAAAGCTTCTATTGCAGTTTTTGAAGATAAATTATTTACTTGCAGGGATGGGGTTCATTATTATGACAATGGGGGAAATCCTATAAAAATCTTAGATGGGTGGTGCAGTGAACTTGCAGTCAGTGACAATAAACTTTTCGTAAGTTCTGGCGGCGGAAAGATAAGTGATGTCAAGATCCTATATGCTGATCTGGCTTCAGGAAGTTTTGATTGGAAGGACGTATCCCTTCCTGAGTCTGAGTTAAGAGATTTGGCTTTGTCGACAAGTGGCAAGGGCATAAGAGTTCGAAACATTGTCGCGGTTGGAAACAGAATCCTGGCAAATATTATTGTGGAAGGAGGGGGCAGAGGGGAACTCACAAAGAGCCATTTGTACATTTCAGAAGACCTTGGTGGGACATGGTCCAAGATTGGGCTTGGAGAGCCTGATGGTGTCAGCATTGCAAAGATTGCCCAGAACCGGAACAATCCAGAACACCTGGTATTGTCATTTAAACACAACATCGTACATGAAGGTGCTTCCCCTATATCTGAGCTCTTAAGGGAGTCTTATGATGGAGGAAAAACATGGAATAAACCCACGGGCCTAATTTTAGAATCCAATTGTATGGGGAAAGGGGGAAACTCCAATGGGATAGAAGATGTTGTTATTTTAGGTTCAGCTTATTATCTTCTGAGTCCTTACGGCGGCCCTTCTATACTTAAGCTGGACGGCTCCAGCTGTGAAGAAATTCCTACGCCAATGATTGGGAAATTTACAGATATGAGCTTTGGGTTAGACAAACTCTTATTTGATTTCGATGACCCAAACATAGTTTACGGCAAGACTGGTTCTATATGGGCTATGGGAATTATTAAGTCAGTTGATGGAATGAAAACTTGGAAAAAAATGGATAGAGACATTATAGCGTCATGCCCCACCATTGTTTTGGCCCACCCAACAGACCCGAATATTGTATTTACTTCAGGAAACGTAATACAGGAGTCATACGCCACAAGGGATTTTGGAGAAACGTGGGAGCCCTTCACACCAGTCAATGCCGGAGATGATGTAAAAATTGACCCGCACAATCCAGAGCATATGATATTGGCAGATGAGTTGACAAGGCTATATGAATCATACGACGCAGGAAGAACATTTACTAAAATTGCTGAGAATTTTTCATCAGCAAAGGTTTTTGATTTTGAGGTAGCAAAAGATTCCGGCAAAATCTACGTGTCTAATATTGGTGTCGGCATTTCAGAGAACGCTACTTCAGGAGGTAAGGGCTCATGGCAGTATCTCACATACTCCTCCGATTATGCTTATGATATTGAGCTTGACCCTGAAGACAGTAGCATTATCTATGCCACATATTCGCCAAAAATATTTGAAAGCCATTCATCCATTTGGAGATATTCCAAAAATCAAAGCGAAAATTCTGGCTGGAGTGAGCTATTCAGGTTTGAGAATTCTGCGGGAATAACATCCATTAGGTTTGATCCAAACGATCCAAACAGATTATATGCCGGAGTTATTGGAGAGGAAGGCACCATCTACGTGAGTAATGATAAAGGAAAAACATGGGACAAATTAAACGACGAGCTAACATTCACGACCATTATGAGGCACTCACAGCTTCAGGTTGACCCAAACAACAAAAACATAATTTACGCAGGCACTTGGGGCGGAGGAACTTATAAGAGCATTGACGGAGGAAAAAATTGGGTAAAGCTTGAGAATGCCCCTGAGAGCCCAACCTGTTTGGCGATTTACGAAAAAAACCCAGACATCATCTACGCATGTGACAGGGTTAAACCAGTTATACACAAATCCGAAGATGGAGGGCAAACCTGGCAGGAATATTATGAGTTTGATAGAACTAATGTCTTAACAAGCGCTGTAGCAATCGATCCAAATGATCCAGATACGATTTATGCAGCTACCTTTGGGCTTCCTTTCTGTGTTATGGGAGGCTTAGTGGTAAAGATTACAGATGGGAAGGTGGTAAAAAATCTAAGTGAAACTCTGCCTGGTAATGATGAAGGGGTAGCCGAATCTGCGGTGGAGATAGAGGTTGACCCAAACAACCCAAATACGATTTACGTTTCAAAGCACGGTTACGGGGTTTTCAAGAGTGTAGACGGTGGCAATAGCTGGGAAAGACTTGACGATAGGGGGACAGGCCTTCCAAGGCTTGGATACTATGACATTGATGTGGATTATTCCAACAGCAACAATTTGTATGCTGCCGGGTTATGTGAACTGCTGCCCGAGTACATAATTGGCCCCACCGGGCTGCCCAAAAACATAGAGCAGGATGCATGCGGAGCCTACAAATCAACAGACGGTGGAGAAAGCTGGACCAGGATGCTCGAAACCGAGCACGCAACCATGGCAGTTGAAGTTGACCCACAGAACCCAAACCTCTTGTACGTCGCCTCAAGCACACAGGGCCTTTTTGTCAGCAGTGATGGCGGAGAAAGCTGGAAACAAGAGAATGAAGGCTTGCCAAGTTTTGGCATAGCTGCAGTTATCGCTAAAGAGGGCTATGTTTACGCAAGTGCAGGGGGAAGCGGGGTTTATGCAGGAACCATTAATGACGATTATTCGATCACTTGGGACAACAGCAGAAGCAACAAACCAAAAGTATATGTTAGCAGAATCCAGGTTGAAATTGATCCAGAAAATTCCAACCGGATTTACGCAACCGCTTACCCGGGAGGAATGTTCCGAAGCGATGATGCAGGAAAAACTTGGTATGAGAGAAATACATCCCAACCAAGCATTATTGTGGATGACCCTATCACACAGGGATACTACAGCTTTGCCATAGACCCAAACAACCCAGCAGACGTTTGGATGGGCGCATACGGAAAGGGGATGTATAGATCCCACGAGTATATGAACGTGTGCATGTTTGCCAACGGAAACAAGAACGAGCTGCTTAGGAAAGACATAACCGCTGTTGCCATCAACCCCAAAGACTCAAAAACAGTTTACGTAGGAACTCAACAGGGAGTGTTTGTTACCAAAGACGATGGAGAAAGCTGGACTGAAATGAATGATGGCCTGGACACCCTTGACATAAGGTCATTGAAAATTACAAGCGCTGAATACCCCCCGTCTGAATATGATTTTGAGGACGGAACTGCAGATGGATGGAAGTCAGATACTGGGTGGTCTGTTATTCAGGAAAAGGGCAATTATGTTTTGCAGGGCATTGGCCATAACTGGATTCTTACTGGCTCAGAAAGCTGGACTGATTACACCTTTGAAAGCAAAGTAAAATTAATTGAGGGACAGGTTCATGTTAATTACCGTGTCAGTGGTGCTGACAGGTATGCTATAGGCGTGGGTGGCGGAAGCTTATACCTTATGCGAACATTTAAGGGTAAACATACGCAGCTAAAATCTGTTGCCATGCAATTTAGTCAAAATAAATGGTACAATATCAAAATAGTCGGCAACGGAAACAACATCAAGGTTTACGTTAATGGCAATTTAAAAATAGATTACACAGACGGTAAACCGTTGTTGAATGGCAGGATTGCTTTTGAGTCACTGCCAGATTCTAAAATCCGTGTGGATGATGTTGCTGTAACAATAGATTCAGCAGACTCTGAGATCTATGCAGGAACTGCCGGATACGGGATATACAAATTCAATCACACAAGCAAAGAATGGCAGAACCTTGGAAATACACTTGGCAGCGGATTCTGGAGCCCGTGGGAAAGAAGAATGTACCAGTTCAGCTCAATACTGTTTGACCCAGATGTCCCTGGAAAGATTTATTACGGGCATTTCCCAAGCGGGTTTTTCATAAGCGAAGACAACGGGCACACGTGGAGGGATTCAAGCCTTGGATTGGGAAATGACGGCATGTTCTCTTTGAGCATGCATCCAGACAACCACGACATACTGTTCGCAGGAACATACAACGGTGTTGCAAAATCAGTGAACAGGGGAAAGATATGGGAAATGATAAGCAATGGCATTCCCCCAGAACAGTGGCCTTACACAGTGGCAATTGATGATCAGAACCCAGACATAATGTACACCTCAACCAAGAACGGGCAGAACATGGGCTTCTGCGAGAGAAACGATTTCTGCGGTGTTGTAATGAAAACAACAGACGGAGGGGAAAGCTGGTTCAAGATTATGAACGGCCTTGACGAATTTAGAAGCGAGTTTTATAGCCTCTTGATTTATCCACCAAACCACAACGTGTTGTTTTTAAGCACCAACAGGGGCGTTTACATAAGCAGGGATGCTGGCAACAGCTGGAAAGCCATGAACACTGGGCTGCCCAATACAGATAATCAGGTAAGGGACAATGTCGCAGACAATCTGGCACTCACAGCAGACAACAAATACTTAATTTTTGGCCTCGTGGACTCAGGTGCCTGGAAGGCAGATTTGTCAAAAGCCGGTTTAGGTTCTTAGCCAATTATTTAACCACAGATTCAAAACCAGGCAAGAGCTATCAACCCTGCAACCCCTACAAGCCCGGGGGTTAGCTCAATAGCGCTCTTTGACTAAGCAAAACCTGTTATGTAGAAGGTGGTTTTGTTGGCTTTTCGGGGGTTTTTTGCCAAAAATTGGTTTTTCTCAAAATTTTGCCTGAAGCCAGAAGGCCTTTTTGGAAAAATCCAGGGAAAAAGAGCTGCCTTTACCAAAATTTGGCAAAAAGGGCAGCAGGCCATTCAAAAAAAACCAAGAATTCAAAAAGGAATTCAAAAAATTTTTTGAAAATTTTTTTGAAGAGAAGAAATGCCACAAAAGGGTTTTTTCAAGCAGAAAAAGCCCTGAAATGAAAAACTAATTTCACAGGCGGAAGTGGTTCCTTTTCTAAATGCTTTCCCCGCAAGCGGCTTTGCAAAGCAAACCTTTTTTCAGCTTTTGTGCTTTTTAAATGCATGACGTGAGGGTTTCACTGCAAAAAAGGGCCAAAACGCAAACAGGGGTTTGGCAAGGAAAACTTTTTGCCAAAAAACAGGAAAAAGATTATGTATAAACAAGGCGTTCTGTTTGTCTCTTGCCTTTTGGGGCGAATTTGGGTTTTTTTGGGAAACGTGTGTTTTGTTTTGGGGGGGTCAGCGGAAACCTGCTCTATGCAAAGTATTTAAATTGTATGAGACCAATATATAGCTAACGAAGAGTGGGGGGTTGCCTATTCAACACTTGTTGGGGACACGGCAATCTCGGCGCTTTTTGAAATCAAAAATCAAAAAATAGGGGTGTTTTGTTTGAAGGTAAGTGAATTGAAGCCAAGGACTGCTGTCCCGGAGATAATCCTTGAGGTTGTCAGCAAGGGCGAAACCAGGGAGTTTGCAAACGAGAGGGGTAGTGGAAAGGTCTGCAGTTCTGCTGCAAAGGATGAGGACGGTGAAGAGATATCTATTTCCCTTTGGAACGAGCAGATTGACCAGGTTAAAGATGGCTCAAAGATAAAGATTGAGAACGGCTGGTGCAGTGAATTCCAGGGCCAGAAGCAGGTTAGCACAGGCAAATTCGGAAAAATGGAGATTTTGGAGTAGGGCTGCTCCGGTTTTTTTCAGCATTCAAAGCCTGCGTCAAGAAGCCTCTTGAATGCTTTTTCCACTGTTGCCCTGTTCACGTGAGGCCTGTGGTGCCTGAAGCCGCCGCCAAACCCTTTTGGGATGTGCAGCAGCTCGTGGATTATTGTCTTTACCTTGTCCTCCCAGCTTTGCCTGCCAAAACGCTCTGTTATCAGCTCTATTACGTAGAAGGGCTTTTGCTGCATTCCAAGCTGCATTACCTTCCCCAAAGTGTGAATTCTTGCAATAACACGCCTTGTTTTGGTACCACTGCTTTCAACGCAGGCAATTCTTTCAAGGCAGATGTGCTCAAATCCAAGCAATTGGACTATTTCCCTTGCCTTTTCAGTCCATGGAACAGAGAAAGAGTAGCGCATTTAGCAACAAATGCATGGGACAACTAGTTTAAAGTATTGCTGAAAAAAGGCTGTTTACAAGGTCTGGAAAGAAGACCACAAGCAGGCTAAGCAGCAAAAGCAGGAAAACCCCCTCGTCAAGCCTGTACCACATCACAAACATTGCCACAATTGGGATGGCAAAAAGGAAGGGCGTTGCACCCACTACCGACATTGCGTAGCCTGCAAGCATTCCAACAGTGAAGATAAGCAAAAGGATTGTGCCAACCTTGGCAACAAGGGCAGGGATTGCTTTCGCAAGCCTGTTGAAAAAGTTTGCAACAACAGTCATAAGATAATTGCGCCCATTAACCTATTTAAACCTGTTTTTACTCACAACAGCCGAAAAATGATTGCAGTTTGGCCTTATTTCACATTGCATGCATTTTGGGTTTCTTGGCAGGCAAATGCGGCGGCCATACCTTACCATCAAATGGTTGAATTCCAACCAGTTCTTTTTTGGCACAACCCCCATCAGCTCACGCTCTGTCTGCTCCGGCGTTTTGGCTCTAACCAGCCCAATCCTGTTTGAAATTCTGTTAACATGCACATCCACCGGTATAGCAGGCTTTCCAAAGCCGTAGACAAGAACGCAGTTTGCGGTTTTCCTGCCAACGCCAGGCAGGGAGAGCAACTCTTCCATGTCCATGGGCACCTCTCCCTTGAACCTTTCAACAAGCTGCCTGCTTATCTCTTTAATGCGTGCAGCCTTGACCTTGTAGAAACCAGATGGCCTAATCAGTTCCCTTAACTCAGCCAATCTGGCATTGGAAATTTCTTTCGGTACCCTGTATCTTTCAAAAAGTTGCCTTGTTGCCTTCGCTGTGTTTTCATCCCTTGTCCTTTGGCTCAAAACAGTCGCAATCAAAACCCTGAAAGGGTTTGCATCCGAAACAACCGATGGGCTGCCAGCTGCCCTCCGCATTTTCCCCAAAATCAGGGAAATGTCTTTGCGCATTAAAAGAAACCGGAAAAACAATTAAATCGTTTTAATTGGGCCGAAGTACTCGTCTTTGCATCCGGCGCTGCAGAAGCGCCTGCTGTACAAGTCGCATGGGTTCTCAATTGTTTTCCCGCAGCGCAGGCATCTCCATATCTTCCTTTCAGCAAAATTCTCTACCCGCCTCTCCTGGGTAATTGTTAACGCCAAGTCCCTCACCTCGTATAATTAGGTGTGAGTGATACATTTAATTATATTTGTTTCGGAAAGCAAACAAGAAAAAAGAGAAAAATAAGGGAAAAACAACCCTTTTGGGAAGCTCCCTTACCACCCCTTACTTTTTCTTCTTTTTCTTAGTGGGCTTTTTCTTGGCTGGCTTTTTTTTGGCTGGTTTTTCTGCGGCCTCTTCCTTTTCTGGCTCTTCGCCGGCAGCCTCTTCCTCTTTTGCCTCTTCTGCGGGGGCTTCCTTTTCCTCTTCAGCAGCCGCTTCCTCAACTGCCTCAGCAGGCTTTTCCTCTTCAGCAGCCTCTTCCTCAACTGCCTCAGCAGGCTTTTCCTCTTCAGCAGCCTCTTCCTCAACTGCCTCAGCAGGCTTTTCCTCTTCAGCAGCCGCTTCCTCAACTGCCTCAGCAGGCTTTTCCTCTGGCTTTTCTGGTTCGGCTTCCTGCTTCTCTTCCTTTTCCTCTTCCACAGGCTCTTCAGCAGGCTCTTCAGCAGGCTTTTCCTCCCCAACTTCAGCAGCAGGCTCTCCAGCAGGCTCTTCAGCAGCCTCTTCAGAAGGCTCTTCAGTGGCTTCCTCTCCTGCCTGGGCCCCTTCCTTTCCTTCCTCTTCGGCCTCTTCACCTGCAGGCGCTGCCTCTGCCTCGCCAGCTATTGTGCCAAAGGCAACCTTGCCTCTAACTGCATCAATCTTGACCTTTACCCTTTGGCCTGGTTTGGCGTTGGGGATAATAACAACAAAACCCTTGATCTTGCCGATGCCGTCTCCCTTTGCGCCTGTTGCCTCAATCTCTATGTCGTATGTTTCTCCTTCCCTTACGGGCTTTTCACCCTCAAACCTTCTCCTGTTGTATTGACTGTATGCCATGTTATTTTACCTCCGGTCAAAGAAATTAAGACACTCCAAAATAAAAATTCCAGAAACCGCCTGCAATTTTATTCCTTCTGCACCCAATTTCCTTTATGCTTTCCCACAAAGGGGTAAGGAAATTAGCCTAGCGAACGCTTTTTAAATTTATAGCCCTTGGCCAAAAAGGGAAGGAAAACGGCAAAACGGCTACTTGTTGCTTTTATACAGTGGGTGTTTTTGAAAGCTTGTAAAAGGCCTTCAATGCCACGACCAGTACTGCTGGAGCTGCAAATGTTGAAATTCCCTGAAGAATGCTTACCAGGTAGAGCCCTATGATGGGGATTGTGCTCAAGGCAGTGCCTGGAATTCCTATTGCAATCAACGCAATGCCTGCAATGAGGAACGCTTGGACCTCTTTGTCGGCTATGTTTACAAAACCAACAACCAGACCCAGAATCACTAGGGCCAATGGAATATATTCTATTCCTGGGTAGCCCACAGCGGCGGCTGCCGCAGCTCCTGCTACTATGGCTATAATTACACCCAACAGAAAGGCGTATGAGCCAATCTTTTGGTTGTCAACCATTTTAGGTTACCTCCTGTAGTGAGAACAAAAAAGTAGTATTTATAACTATCTTTTCTGGGGGGTTTGGTTCTTTTTTAAAAAAAGGGAAAATGGAAGAAAATTAAAAGCCCCTGAAACGAATAAGTTATGTAGAAGTCTTCCTGGTTACTTTTTCTCTTCTTCCCTTTTCTTCCTATTAGCGCCAAAATTAGCGTATTTCCTGTATTTCTGCCTGGTCCATGCCGGGGGCTGCTTTTTCCTCAGCCTGAATTCCTCAGCAAGCAACTGCAGTCTCAGCGATTCGTTAATCTGTATATCCATAACTCCACCCTCTTTACCAAAAACTATAAACAGGAATAGCGTACTAATATAATACTCTGTTAAAGTCTTTAAAAACATATTGTTTTTACTAAATACAGCATGCAAAAAGTAAAACTCATGTTCCTGAAGGGTGCGTTCTACTTCGTTGTTGGTGTAATCCTAGCAACATTGTTTGTCTGGAGCATGGTACAGGGGGTTTTATCGCATATGGCGGAAGGCCAATTTACTTTCCTGTATTACTTCGCTGGCTGGCTAGCAGGCATTGGAGGCATGACACTCTACATCCAGGCAAGGCAGTTGATACACTACGCCTCAATCTCGGAGTAAAAAGGAATTAAAGGGACTTGAGAAGGGCTATTTCCCTTTCAATCTTTCTCTTTGGGTTGCCCCTAGATGTTGGCTCAATAACCCAAACTGCTCTCTTAAGTTTCCTTAAAACCGGCTTTGCCATTGCAACCGCCCTTGAAGAAGACTCAACCAAAAAGCGGTGCTCTGCTTCTCTTCCAAAGGCGTTCGTGGCATTTACGTGCACCTCCTTTATTTTCCCTTTTAATAAAAGGAATTCTTTAGGGTGAATGCCGCAGCTCATGGCATGATTTAAGTCGAGACACATCTTGAAGCCTGTTTCCTTAAGCAGTTTCCCAATTGCCTTCGGCGTCTGCCAAGGTTTGTTGTTGCCGTCCTCCTGGTTCTCAAGCAAGATTGGAAATCGTAGGCCCCTGAATTTTACCCATTCTTTGGCAGCTGATGGATGGATCACAACCTGCTTTAACCCTATTTCTCTGTCTGCTTCCACAAGCTTTGCAACAAGCTTTTTCTCAGGAATTTTGCTCAGTTTAACATGCTTCCCAAAAGGGTAGTGAGCGGAAACAAACCCAAATTGTTTAAGAAGTTTGGCGGCCCTTCCCTTGAAGTTGAAGTTGATTAAATCAAGAGGTCTTGGAAAAATAATCTCTACTCCGTCAATCTCCTGCCTAAAAGTGGAAAGAATTTTTAATTGCTCAAACTTGTTTCCTGCAAAAGGGTAACAAGAACCGGTTGAAACAGCAAGCAACATAAAAAAACTAGACTTGTAAAATTGGTTATTACTTTCGCTGGCCCGTGCAAAAAAATAAAAACCCGTAAGCCCAAAATAATAGTATGGATTATGCTGCAATACCCTCTGAAGGAAAAGAACAGGGAAGAGGAACAAAGCAAATAGCAGGCCCTCTGGGAAACGAGAAATGGGGGCAAAAGCTTAGGCAGGAACTGCTTGTAAGCGGCTACAGCACAAGGACAATGAAAATGTACCTGTGTTATTTCAATGAATTCCTGCGCTACTTCAAGAAGCCGGTTGAGCAGGCTGAAAGGGATAACGTAGTTGGCTTTCTCGCCGAGAAAAAGCTGAAGGGCAATGTAAGCAATG
This sequence comes from archaeon, assembly GCA_030616665.1. GTDB lineage: Archaea > Iainarchaeota > Iainarchaeia > Iainarchaeales > JAFCCL01. The sequence goes on from JAUWWX010000010.1 coordinate 12,306, forward strand.
CAACCCTTGCCCTGGCGCATGCTGCACTGCACTTCTTCTTCCACAACGTGATTGGGACGAAAGTGGTTGAGGATATAAAAATAGCGAAAAAGGCAAAGAGGCTGCCGACTGTCCTCACAAAGGAAGAGGTAAGGGCTTTAATCAAGGCAACGCCGCCAAAAAGGAACAGGTTGATTGTGGAATTTTTGTACAGCAGTGGCTGCAGGGTAAGCGAGGCAGTAAAGCTGAAAAACGAGAACATTAACAGCAAGGAAAGGATTGCATCAATAAGGGGCGGAAAGGGAAACAAGGACAGGACCATAAGTCTCTCAAAGGAGTGGCTGAAAAGGGCGAAAAAATACCTTGCAAGGAAGAAGGTGAAAACGCCCTATGTTTTCAGCAAGAAAAACGGGAAGCCCCTCTCCTCTGATACAGTGCAAAGGATTGTCAAAAGAGCTGCAGAAAAGGCAGGCATTCAGAAAAAGGTGACGCCTCATTCGCTGCGC
>JAUWWX010000051.1 GCA_030616665.1 archaeon
AGGCAGGCACTAATCCAGTGCTCACTGCCGTAATGCTTGCCATCACTTTTTTGGGAAGCCCCATTTTTTGGGTCGGCATCGCAAGCGCAATCTACTGGCGGGGCCAGGAAAACAGAAGCTTTTTCCTGGTGAACTTGATTGTATTTGTTTCGGCTGCTGCAGGCGCTTTGAAATGCGTTTTCATGAGACCGAGGCCTTCGCCGCAAGCGTTTCAACTGCTGGCAAGTGACCACTACGACCTGCAAAGCTTTCCAAGCGGGCACGCTGCAGTCGTTGCTGGCGTGTTCTCTTATGCCTACAACAGAATTAAGAGGCATTGGAAGATTCTCTTCATTGCCGCTGTGTTGCTGGTTGCCTACAGCAGGCTTTATTTGGGGATGCATTTTCCGAGTGATGTGCTTGCAGGCATTGCCTTGGGTTTGATAATTGGAAGGCTGAATTTGATTGCGAGGAACAGGCTGTTTCACCGAAACTTTAGGCCAAGCAAGCTTGAAGACGAGCTTGCATTGGTTGGGCTTATCGCTGTGGCCGTGATTGCAATACTCTTCCTTCGCTCTCTGCCAATGGCAGGCCTGTTCATTGGCTTCTATGCTGGTTTTTTCCTGTTCAAGGAAATGGGCTTAAGCCAAAGCATTCTTTTGAGAAAGTTGCTTGCAGCAAAGTATGTAGTGGGCTTTTCGGTCCTGATTGCCTTTGTCCTGCTAGGAGAAGGAATTGTTTACGCATTACTCGCTTTGACAGAGGTGCAAAGGTTTGCCCTCTACTTTCTGGGAGGGAGCTGGATTTCATTTATCTGGCCACTGCTGTTTGAAAAGGCATTCAAGGCAAAAACGGTTGCTGCTTAAATAGGCGTGCCAGCATGGGCAAAGTTTTTATAGAGCAAAAGTATAACTTTGTTATGGTTCTGCTTAGAATCTATTTTCACTCTAAAAATGAGACGCTTCTAAGGGCAATCCTAATAGGAAGCATAAGGTTAGTTGGGCCCAAAGCGCCTCCGACCAGTATAAGAATGACTCTGAGGCCACCGAAAAGGCTTGAATTTGAGCCTTTGGTTTATGGGAGAAACATTAGAACGATGTTGTTGAATGCAGGGCAACTCAATAAGCTGTATGATTTCTTCCAAGTTGCTAAAATAAAGAGGTGGGGAAGAAAAGGCAGGAAAAGATTGCACTTGGCCGCTGAAATACTTCCAAACGCAAAAATGGGGGGAAAAGGTGTTTTAATAACCCCCTTTAAACTTAAAGATCTTATCAGACAAGGAAGAAGGCCCAAGACTATTAGAACAGGGCAAACAAGAATTGAGGTAAACCAAAAAGAGAACATCGTTAAAGCTGCTTTCAAAGGCTACAGAGCAAAGGGCCTGGATCCAAAAAAGTTGGTATTGGTTGCTTCCCCTCGTGTTCAAGCAATGATTCCAGAACCAAGCCCTAGGTTGCCCAGAGTAAGGGTAAGGCTTGGAAGAGCGCTGGTAGAGCCGGTGAAAATAGTAGAAAGTATTGAATATGCTGGAAAGCGATTTTTTGTTGTGGGAAGGAGGGGCAGTTCAAAGAATCTGCTTGCAATGAAGAAGGCAGAAAGATTTTTCAGAATTGGAGGCAAAGCTGAGAAAACTATAAGAAGCAAAGGAAAAATTAGAAGAAGGCGAGTGTAAAAACCAAACCTGCACCGAAACAATAACTTAATATAAATCCTCTGGCTAAAAGTTATTTATGGGCAACAGCCCGCCTTAGCTCAGCAGTTAGAGCGCTCGGCTGTAGACGATTGGAAACCAGCCTCAAAAGCTGGCGTGCCAAATGAACGGTCGGTGCGAGCCCTTTAGGGCGAGCACGTGGCATCGAGCAACCAAAGGTTGCGAAGATGGCACCCGCACTGGCCGGGCGTGACGGCCACCGAGAAGTCCCCGGTGCAAATCCGGGAGGCGGGAATTTTAAATCCTGTAGATGTAATCATTGACGTCGCTGCTTTTTCTTGGCCTGCTCTTGCGCCTTCTGGTTAAAGGGTTTCCGTGAAAGCCGGTTTGCGGCCTTCCAGGCTGCCTAAAGCCTGAACGCTGACCGCCACTTGGCCTGCCCCTAAAACCGGGCCTTCTTTGGCCTCTTTGGAAAGCAGGCTGTTCGTCTGCCCAAAAGTCGCGGCTTCTCGCGTCCTCTGGCACAAAGGTTATTGCAAGCCCTTTTTTGCCCATCCTTCCAGTCCTTCCAATGCGATGCTTGTAGGTATCAGCATCCCTTGGCCTGTCATAGTTGACCACGCATTCAATATCGTCAATTTGAAGGCCTCTTGCAGCAACGTCTGTTGCAATAAGAATGTTTTTTCTTCCAGACTTGAAGTTGTTTAGGGAAATTTCCCTTCCCTTTTGGGATTTTCCACCATGAATGCTTGTTGCCTTGAAGCCCTTGTCCTTAAGCTGGCTATTAAGCAAGTCAGCATACCTTTTGGTTGAAACAAAGACAAGGACTCTTTCCCCAGCATTTCTTTCAAGGATTTCAAGAAGATGCCTGAACTTGTCCCTTCCTGAAAACGTGACACGCTTTTCAAAAATGTTTATGCCAACTATTTCGTCATGAATCAAAACTTCTTCAAATTCAGGGATATGCCTTTCAATAAGCTTTGCCACTTCGCCTGTCAGGGTTGCTGAAAACAAGTGGGTATGGTCAGGTCTTACCTTGCCCAAAATGTCTTTTATGTCTGCAATAAAACCCATGTCAAGCATTCTGTCAGCCTCGTCCAAAACAACTGTGTCAAACATTCTTGGATTAAAGGCCCTTCTGCTGATATGGTCCAAAAGCCTTCCAGGAGTAGCACAAAGGAAGTCAAACCTTTTCCTCAAGGCAGCTGTTTCATCGCTCATGTTGTGACCTCCGTAAACCACAATTGCCTTCAGGCCAGTACTTGCATTAATCTGTGAAATTTCCTTGCTTACCTGGAGCGCTAGCTCTCTTGTAGGGCAAAGGACTAAAACAGCGTTTGACTTTCCCTGCAGAATCCTCTCAGACAAGGCAATGCCAAAAGCGGCCGTTTTCCCGCTGCCAGTAAAGCTTTTTGAAACAACATTCTTTCCCCTGATGATAAGCGGAATTGTTTTTTCCTGGACTTCTGTTGCCTTCCTGTAACCAATTCTCTTTATTGCCTTCTTTAGCTTGCCGCTGAAGGCTATGTTTTCAAAATTTGTCATAAGTTCACCTTTTCTTTAAATTATCATACAAACTGATGCTTTTAATTCCCTTAGAATTAGAAACGTCCTCTGTATTACAAGAATTCAGCAACTGAGTGTTTTTATACCTTTCTAAAAGCCAAAAAAAGCATTACTTTACAAGCACTTCCTTGATGTTCTTGGAAAGCTTTACAATGTTTGTTTTCCCGTGCCTTTCTATTTCCACAATCCGTGCACATTGCAGTAAATTCTTGCCGAAAGGTTTTCTGCAGAAACGCTGAATGTTGCTTCTGGTGCCTGGCCTGGCTTTAGGAACTGCTTGTAGGAAATGCCGCCTGCAACCAGTTCAACCCATTCAATGAAGTGCTTTTCTTCCATTGGATGCGGAACAGAGCCAACCTTTACCTTCACGCCCTTATCTGTTTTCTCTATTATTGGAACATGCTTTTCCTTTCCCTCATCCTGGGTTTTTTCTTCAAGCAGGTTCATTGGCTGCCCGCAGCAAACAAGTTCTCCTCCGCCAACATGAAGGGTTTCCACAATGTTTCCGCAAACGCTGCACTTGTACACCTGCCTGATTTTTTCTACAGCCATTTTTTCACCTTTTCTCAGTATTCTTCACATTTTAGCTGGTAAAAGCTTTTGGCATGGTCGCAGCTTGGGCATTTTTCCGGAGGCTCTTTGCCAAAGTGGACGTAACCGCATTCCCTGCAAACCCACCAGACCTCTTTGTCTTTTTTGAAAACTGTTCCTGCTTCAACCTGTTTCAAAAGCTTGGCATACCTTTCCTCATGGTGCTCTTCCGCTTTTGCAATTGACTTGAGCCTTTTGGCAATTTCTGTTAAGCCCTCTTTTTCTGCAGTTGCTGCAAAGCTTGGATACATTTTTGAATGCTCGTAGTTTTCTCCTGCAATTGCCGCTTTAAGGTTTTCTGCGGTAGTGCCAAAAGTTGTTGGCACTGAAGCTTCAACTTCTATTTCGTCAAGCTTTTCACCGCTTTTCTTCTTCAATATGTTGATGTGTTCAAATAGCCTTTTTGCATGCTCTTTTTCGTTTTCTGCTGTGGTAAGGAAAATCTCTGCAATCTGCTCAAAGCCATCTTTTTTTGCCTGTTTTGCGTAAAAAGCGTAACGGTTTCTTGCCTGGCTTTCGCCAATAAATGCCTTTGCCAAATTCTTTAAGGTTTCCTTCAAATTAAAAAAACCCCCTTCTTTTTTTAATTGACGCAACAAACTTATTATATTGATTATTTCAGGACCAAAATGCAAAAAATAGGCAATTATAGCAGTTTTCTTTTTGCAAAAGCTGCTTCAACAAGCTGCTTTACCGGCAGCTTTTTTTCCTCCAGTTCAATAAAATCCCTTTTGGCCGCAGTAGCTGGCTTTTCAGGAATGCTGCAGCAGGCGCTTGGCATAGTGCTTATGGCAAAAGTTTCAAAGCGGTTTGCAATTGCCTCAATTTCAAGCTTGTCCATGCCAAGCAAAGGTCTTATGACAGGAATTGAGATGCAGCCTGCCTCTGCATTAAGATTGGTTAGGGTTTGGGATGCAACCTGGCCAAGGCTTTCACCGCTAAGCAGGGCCAGTGCCTTCTCTTCTTTTGCAATCCTTTCACCAATCCTCAGCATCATTCTCCTGCACAAAATGCAGTTAAATTTTCTGTCGCAGTTTTTTGCAATTTCCGCAAGAACTTTGCCAAATGGCACAACCACAAGCCTTGTTTGCCGGCCAAAGCGCTTTCGCAAATGCCTAACCAACTCAACAGCCTTGTGCTCAGCCCTTTCATCAGCAAAAGGCCTCGTGCTGTAATGCAACGCAACTACTTCCATGCCTTTTTCCAAGGCAAGCGAAACAGCTGCAGCGCTGTCAATTCCGCCAGAAACCAAAGCAACAACCTTTGCCATAAAGCCAATAAGGCAGCGCCATAATTAAAAGAAGTGAGGATTAGTAATAGTGGGGGGGACTCTTAGCCTTCCTTTACCTCAAAGCACTCGCAGTATTCTCCCAAGCCAGATATTACGCCCCTGTACCTGTTAAGGCCCTTGACTGCTTCATCATATTTTATGTTGTGAACCTGGGATTTGAAGCAGCGGATTGCCTTCAGCTTTTTGTTCAAGGTTTTTGAGATGTCCTCAAAGTGCTCTGGCTGCTGGATTGGGGTCCAGGTTTCATAGCACAAAACGGTTTCCGTTGCCCAGGGCTTGCCTCCTGCAGACTTGAACCATGGCCCTCTGGCTTTCCAGGCTGCGTCCAAAACAAGCTCTGCTGTAACGGCGTGGTCCCTGTGCAAGTCACCTTTGTACGGGACAAAAAGAAGCCCTGGCTTCCCTTTCCTGATTATGCTGATTATTCTCAGGAGGTTCCTTTTGTTGAATTCGAGGAAACCATCGGGGTTTCGCAGGAAAACAGTTTTCTTTACGCCGAGAACCTTTGCGGCCTTCTTCGCTTCTGCTTCACGCTGCCTTGCAAGCTTCTTTTCAGGAACCTTAATGCTGCCGCCCTCCCCCGAGGTCATGTAAACAACGGTAATCGAATTGTTTTTGCTTAGCTTGGCAAGCGTGCCGCCGCAGCCTATGGCAGCGTCATCAGGGTGCGGTGCAAAGACCAATACGCGCATAGGCAAAATAAACGGTTTCCAAATTTTTAATGGTTTCTGTCGGCGACGGCTTTTGAAAGTTAGTATTATAAAGCGGGTTAGGCTTTTTTTATGCGGAGTCCAAAATGCTGGATGCTACAATCGTAATGGCTACTTACGGTGAAAAGCTGGAATCAAGTGAAAACATGCTTCCAGAGATATTGGAAAGCATCAAGGCGTTGGGCGAAAAAAATTTCAGGATGGTTGTGATCAATAACACAATAGACCCAGAATACCGCAAGAGGGTTGAGAAGAAAATCGATGCAGCTATTGCCCCTTTCAATAAGCATTTTAAGGTAAGCCAGTTCAGCTGCGAAGACTTGCAAAAACTGCACCGCTACTTTCTTTCCCACGGCTATGAAGATTTCATTGAAACCACGCAGTTTGGCAATTACTCCAATTTTAGGAATATGGGGCTAATGGTTGCAAGTATCATTGATTCCTCTATCGTTGTGTTCATAGACGATGATGAACTAATTGAAGACAAACTGTTCCTGAAAAAGGCAAGGCAATTCATAGGCAAAACCTATAAGGGAAAGTTTTTGGGAGGGATTGCAGGCTATTACATAAACAGGGATGGCAGCTACCTGCTTCCCAAAAATAGCATAAGGCAGTGGTGGAATGTTTTTTGGAGGAAAAACAGGGACATGAAC
>JAUWWX010000032.1 GCA_030616665.1 archaeon
AAATACAAGAATCTAAATGAGGATATGACTGAGGAATCTGTAAGGAAGGTGTTAAGAAGGGTTGAGCTTGCCCTAAAAAAATCCCCAAACCCAACGCTTAGGAAAATGTCTTTTGTCAGACCGCCAAGGGGTGGCGCAAGCCCGGTTTTTTCCCGGAAAAGTGTAAAATCCAGATATATACCTGAACAAAAAAAAATCATTGTAAATACTATTAAGGCACTTCATCAAAACGGACAGAGGCCATCAGACAGGGCATTGAAATTAGCATGTATTAGGGCCTTGAAAAAGGAAGGCTTGCTTAGTAACGTTAAACTTCATCTTCTGAGAATCAGGGCAATTAAGCTTAGTCTAAATCTTACTAGCCACAAGCCAAAGAAGAGGAGGAAAGTTAGAGTGGTCTAGTATTAGGGCTTTTAATTCTTAACTCTGAACTAATTTTTTATGTTCTATCTTGTAGGAATTGGTTTAAAACCAGGGCATTTGACGCTTGAGGCAAAGCAGGCAATAGAGAAATGCGGCAGGGTCTTTTTGGATACTTATACAAGCGCCTACAGCCAGGGTTCAGTAGAAGCGCTGAAGGAATTGCTTGCCAGGCCTGTGACCGAACTGGACAGGAAAGGCGTTGAGGAGGGCTTCTCTTTTGTGTTGAAGGAAGCAAAGAACAGCGGTGAAAGCATTGCATTGCTTGTCTTTGGCAACGCCTTGAGTGCGACAACGCACGTGCAGTTGCTGCTGGACGCAAAAAAGCTAGGCGTTCCCTTTAGGGCAATTGCCGGAATTTCTGTCTTCGATTTCTTGGCTGTTTCCGGCCTTGACCAGTACAGGTTTGGCAGGACTTGCACAATCGTTGCTCCAAAAGAGAATTACGCTCCCGAATCCTTTTATGACGTGATTGAAGCCAATTTCAACAAGGGAATGCATACTTTGTGTTTGCTTGACATTGACACAGAAAAGGGCTACAAGATGACTGTGGCAGAGGCCCTTGGCATTCTTGCAAAGATTGAGAAAAAGCGCAACGAAGAGGTTTTGCAGAAGGCAACCCTGCTTGGCCTGTATGCTTTGGGAAGCGAGAAGCAGATGGTCAAGACAGGCCCATTGAACGTAATGCTTAGAAGCAGCTATGTTCTCTTCCCCCAGTCATTGGTAATCGCTGCTCCCTTGACTGAAAAGGAAAAGGAGGCATTGGAGGCTTTTCAGAATGAGTGAGGAATTGCAGCAGAGGGTGCAGCGCTACAGGGCTCTTACAGAGCAGGCTCTCAAGAAAGTGACCATCAAGGCAGAGCCTAATAGCAAGGACTTTGCCAGGGCCAAGGACTTCCTCTCAATGGCCAGAAATTACTTCAATGATGCAAGGCATTTTGAAGAGCAAAAGAAGCTTGATTTGGCCCTTGCTGCCTACTCTTACGCGCACGCTTGGCTGGACGCAGGCATAAGGGCAGGCTTTTTGGACGGGAAGCAGGATAACAGGCTTTTTACCCTGCTTTGATTGCAAACTTTTATTAACAGAAAAAGCCTTTTTATTAAGCGGTAGTAGCATGGGCTTGTATGATGGCAAAAGCAGGGTGCATGTCAGCCTGCCGGAATTCAAGTTTGATTTTGAGTGGAGGAAGCTAAAGTACCCTGCTTTGGGCCTTGCCGCATTGCTGGTTGTGCTTTTCTTTGCCTTTTCAATCGCTTTATTGGTGCAGCCAAAGGCGATTGAGGCAAGCCTCTCGCCAAACCCGCTTGACCTGGCAAAAGAGCAGGACAGCTTTCTTACCGTTACAATAAACAACGTCACTGACTCCACAGCATCAAACATTGTTGTTTCCGTTGAAACATCTGACCAGCACTCAATTCTCATTTTCCCAAAAAGCCAAGAGATTGCAACCTTGGGAAAGGGCGAAACAAGGACGTTGCTGCCATTTGCCGTCAGCCCAAACCCTGTTTACACTGTTTACAGCGGCACATACATCCTTACAATAAAAACGGCAATCAACGGGCAGACCTTTTCAAAGCAGGTTGCCCTGCAACTTAAGGCTGTTTAAAGCGGTTCAGTATTTTACTGAGAATTCACTGAATTTTTTGCCTGCTTCCCCCCACTCTGATTCAACCCCTTCAACGGAAGCTCCGCTCGGTCCTTTTTGAAGCCATTCAAGCAGTTGCAGCAAAGCAATTTTGTTGCCTTGGGCAACCACCTCAACGCGTCCATTTGCAAGGTTTTTGACAAAGCCCTTTAGGCCCAAATCGTTTGCCTTTTGCACGGCGTAATAACGAAAACACACGCCTTGGACATAGCCTGAAATCAGGGCACGCAGCTGCAGCATCTATACCAATAGACTTATTAATCAGTGATTTATATTCTTTTCTTATAACCCCCATATTATTGAGGAATTCCAAATGGCTTTGATTGAAATCAGGATTCATGGCAGGGGCGGGCAAGGAGCAGTAACGAGCAGCCAGGTGCTTGCAATTGCTGCATTCCACAGCGGAAAGCAGAGCCAGGCCTTTCCAAACTTTGGCGTGGAGAGAACCGGCGCGCCAGTGGAAAGCTATGTCAGAATCGACGACAAGCCGATTAACCTGAGGCAGCATGTATACGATCCAGACTACGTTATCGTGCTTGACAGCAGCTTGATTGATGCTGTTGACGTAACAAACGGCCTGCAGCCAAACGGAGTTGTTATCGTGAACACTGACAAGAGGACAGAGCAGCTTAGGAAGCTTTCCGGCTTCAAAGTGCATAGTATCAACATCACGAAGATTGCATTGGACGTAATTGGAAAGCCATTTGTGAACATCGCTGCTTTGGGTGCGTTCTGCAAATTGAGCGGGCTGGTTTCTTTGGAGGCCTTGGATAAGGCAATCGATGAGCTTTTTTCCGCGAGAGGTAAGGTGGCTGTTGCAGAACTGAACAAAAATGCTGCAAATGCAGTTTTTGAGGCAACGGAGTAGGGGATTCATGGCTGAAAAGAAGATGAAAATAAATGTCGGGGCTGTAATCACACTACCTGGGAGCAGCCGAAACTATAAAACAGGCGCCTGGCGCGTGTTCAAACCAAAAATTTTGCAGGACAAGTGCACCAAATGCTACCAGTGCTGGCAAACATGCCCTGACGCAGCAATAAGGATTGACGAAAAAACTGGCAGGGTAAGCATTGACTACGATTACTGCAAGGGCTGCCTTATCTGCGTTTCCCAGTGCCCTGTCAAGGCAATTGAAAAAGAGGTTGAGAAAAAATGAGCAGGAAGGTCATTGAGTCCTCGGATGCTGTTGCCTTGGCGGTAAAGCTGTGCAGGGCACAGGTATGCCCAATGTATCCAATAACGCCTTCAACGCACATTCCTGAAAAGATATCAGAATATGTTGCAAACGGCGAACTCGAAGCAGAAATGATTGACGTTGAATCAGAGCATTCAGCTGCCTCAGCCGTAATCGGTGCAGCAGCTACTGGCAGCAGGACTTTTACTGCGACAAGCAGCCAAGGTTTGGCGTTGATGTTTGAGATTCTTCCAATTACAAGCGGAATGAGGCTGCCAACGGTTATGGCCGTGGCAAACAGGGCTTTATCCGCTCCCATTAACATCTGGAACGACCACAGCGACAGTGTAAGTGCAAGGGACCAGGGCTGGATTCAGTTGTATGCGGAAAGCAGCCAGGAATCGTTGGACAGCATAATACAAGCATACAAAATAAGCGAAAACAAGAATGTTTTGCTGCCGGCAATGGTCTGCTTCGACGGCTATAGCTTGACGCACGTCTTTGAGCCTGTTGACGTGCCCTCCCAAAAAGAAGTTGATGCATTCCTTCCAGGCTTCAAGCCATTGCACAGGCTCGATCCCAAAAAGCCCTTAACTATGGGCCCGATTGGCTTTCCCAATTCCTTTATGTTCTTCAAGCAGCAGCAGCAGGAGGCAATGCTTGACTCAATTGATGTGATAAAAAAGACAAACGCTGAATTCAAGAAAGCGTTTGGAAGAAGCTATGGAGACGGTTTGCTTGACCTCTACCAAATAGATGATGCAGAGTATGCGGTAATCGGAATGGGGACACTGTGCGGAACAGCCAGAGTTGCAATTGACAAGCTTAGGCAACAGGGCAAAAAGGTTGGCTTGATTAAAGTAAGGTGCTTGAGGCCCTTTCCTGAAAAAGAATTGCAGAACGCGATAAAGGACCTGCAGGCTGCTGCAGTGATTGACAAGCACATTTCCTTGGGCCAGGAAGGGCCTCTTTTCACTGACATAAGAAGCGCGGTCTACTGCAACGACATTTCAATAAACAGCTACATTGCAGGGCTTGGCGGCAGGGACATAACAGTAAAGCATTTTGAGAAAGTGTTTGCTGATTTGGAAGCTGGAAAGCAGAAGGGTGAGTGGTTATTTTGAATGAATGGCTTGCCGTGGAAAGGAAGGGAGGGCGTTTTCTTTGAAGCAGAGAATGGTTAAAGGCCTACCTTATGCCGAATACTTTGCTAGTGGCCATAGGGCCTGCGCAGGATGCGGCGAAGCCCTGGTAGTAAGGCACGTCGTCAAAGCAGCTGGGCCAAACAGCATTGCGGTTATGTCAACTGGCTGCATGGAAGTCGTGAGTACGCCTTACCCTGAAACAGCTTGGGAAATCCCTTGGATTCATGTAGCGTTTGAGAACAATGCGGCGGTTGCTAGTGGCATAGATGCTGCCTTGAAGATGCAGGGAAAGAGGAAAGGAATCAATTTGCTTGTGTTTGGTGGTGATGGTGCCTCCTTTGACATAGGCTTTGGCGCCCTGAGCGGGGCAATCGAAAGAGGCCACCGATTCACTTACATTGCAACTGACAACGAGGCATATATGAATACCGGCGTTCAGAGAAGCGGCGCTACGCCATTCCTTGCCTCTACTACAACAAGCCCTGCCGGCAGCAAGATTCACGGCAAGCAGCAACCCAAGAAGCCACTGCCCTTGATTGTTGCATCGCACGGCATTCGATACGTGGCAACTGTTACGCCTGCAAATGTGTTTGACTTGCATAAAAAGGTGAAGAAAGCTTTGGCAACAGAGCACGCGTCATTCATTCACGCCTTCTCGGTTTGCCCGGTTGGCTGGCGCAGCAAATCTGACCAGACGATTGAGATTGCGAAGCTTGCTGTGCAGACAAGGGTTTTCCCCTTGTACGAGATTGAAGACGGTGTCTTAAAATTCAGCCAAAGGATTGAGAAGAAGAACGCAAAGCCGGTAAAAGAGTATTTGCAGACCCAGGGGCGCTTTAAGCATTTGACTGAAGAGGAAGTGCAAAAGGTTCAAGCTTACGTTGACGCAAGGTACGACTTTTTGCTTGGAATTGAGGGCAAAAAGTGCTTTGACGTGCTGTACTAATTTTTCTTTACATGCTGTCTTTTCAGAACCTGTTCCTGTGCAGCACTCTTTCCAAACTAAGCTTGGGAACGTGCAGCGTTCCCTTGTCGTCAAGCCAATAAAACAAGTCCTTTGTCTCCTTTTCCAAGACTGGCTTCTCTTTTGGGTAGCCGAGCGCGACAACAAGCGGCACCTCGAAGCTGTTTGGTATGCCCAAAATTCCCTTAATGCGCTCCCTTTCAATTGCACCCATAATGCAGCTGCCAATGTCTGCCTCAAATGCAGTCAAAACAATGGCTTCTGCCGCAATGCCCACGTCAGTCAGAGTGTACTCGCTCTTCTTCCCCCTGTCAACCAAAATCACGATGAATGCCTTTGGTGCTTCACCCTCCTTCCTGCCCTTTTGCTTTACAACGCCGCCAAAGTGAACTGCTTCGTTCACTGCTGCAACCTGCTTTGCATCATTCACTGCAACGAATTGCAGGGGCTGCGTGTTTCTTGCCGTCGGGCTTAGCCTAGCAGCATTAACGCATTTTTTCAGAATGGTAAAAGAGACAGGCTTGAGCTGAAAGCGCCTAATGGTGCGCCTTTTCAGAATGTTGCTGTAGCTGCCCATACTATACTCTTTTATTCAGAAAAAGTTAATAATTTACTGAAAGTTGTTTTTTATAGGAGGAATGGCTTATGCCAAAAAAACCTGTAATTGAAAAGGAAGACGAAAACATCTATGAGAAGGAGCAGAGGCAAGAACAGCTTGCAGAGGACGTAATAGAGCCCGCAGAAGCCGGCTTTATGGAGGGCTACCAAGACGTGAAAGAGGGCATTTGCAATACATGCGGAAAGCAGATTGACCCAGAGAAAACTGTTGAAAAAGAAGTCAACAGAAAGATGTTGACCTTTTGCAGCGAAAAGTGCGCGGATTTTTTTGAGAAAAGGAAAGCCGGGCTGAGGTAGCTTCAGAAATGAAAATAAATTTCGTTGCCTTTGACAGCTTGGGTGTGAAAAGCAGCTGCACCCAGGTCATTACGCCTGATGTCACAATCACTATTGACCCAGGCATTGCCGATGAGGTTGACAGCTTTCCCCTTCCTAGAAGAGAGCGCTATGACTTGGTTGGAAAGTATGATGAGCGCATCAGGAGGGCGTGCAGCAAAAGCGATGTTGTTGTTATAACGCATTACCATTACGACCACTACATCTGCGACAGAAGCAAAAGAATGTACGGCAACAAGGTTCTGCTGATAAAGCACCCTGAAAAGATGATTAACCATTCGCAAAATGGGAGAGCAAAGGAATTTCTTAGGGTAATCAAGAGCCTGCCAAAGGAAATCCATTTCGCTGATGGCAAGCAATTCAAATTCGGCAAGACCAAAGTAAAGTTCTCAAAGCCTTTGTGGCACGGCCCAAAGGGAACGAATTTGGGTTACGTGCTAATGGTTTCGGTGAAGAGGGGCAGGGAGAAGTTGCTTTATACGAGCGACTTGGACGGGCCCTACCTCAAAAGCTACGCTGACCTGATAATAGGGGAGAAGCCGACCTATCTGATAATCGACGGTGCTGCTTCGTACTTGCTGGGCTTTATAGTGTCGTTCAGGAACTTCAAAAAAATCCTGCAGAACACCATCAGGATAATTGAGCGCACAAAATGCAGGTGGTATGTAATTGACCACCATTTGTTGAGGGACTACAGATACCCAGAATTGTACTTTGAGGTCTTCAAAAGGGCAAAAAGGCTGCAGAAAAGGGTTGTAACTGCTGCAGAGATGCTTGGCAAAAATCCAATGGTTCTAAAGGCTTATAGGAAGAACGGCCCTACCAGGTGGCTGCAATGGAAAGATTTTTCTTTTCCAGAACTTAATAAATTAATCACAGGTGCAAAGAAAAATGCCAAATCCAAGGGTTCATAACCAGGACATAGCGGACATCTTCTACAAAATTGCTGACATCTTGGAGATGCAGAGTGTGCAGTGGAAGCCTCAAGCCTACAGGGCAGCGGCAAACGCAATTGAGTCATTGGGAAAACCCTTGTCAGAGGTCTATGCCAGGGGCGGCCTGAAGGCTTTGGACGAAATTCCTGCTGTAGGTGAAGCCCTTGCCAAAAAGATTGAGGAGATGCTTAAGACAGGTAGGCTTAGGCATTATGAAAAGTTAAAGAAGGAGCTGCCAATAAACCTGGATGAACTTGAAACTGTTCCCAGCTTAGGTCCAAAAAAGCTGATGGTTTTGTACAAAAAGCTTGGCGTTCGAAACCTGCGTGACCTACAAAAAGCAGCAGAGCAGCATAAAATCGCGGCGTTGAAGGGCTTTGCTGAAAAGTCAGAGCAGCAGATTCTGAAAGCGATTCTTGCAAATGGTGGCAAGGGTAAGAGGATTCCTTTGTCTGTTGCCAAGCCAATTGCAGGCCAAATAGTCAAGAAGCTGAAAGCAGTTAAGGCAGCCCAAAAGGTTGAGGCCGCTGGTAGTTTTAGGAGAAGAAGGCCGACAATTGGCGACATAGACATCCTTGTTGCCTCAGCAAGCCCCGAGGCTGTCACAAAGGCCTTTGTTTCAATGCCTGGTGTAAAAATTCTTGTCTCAGGCAAGACAAAGAGCAGCGTTGTCTTGCAGAGTGGCATCCAGGTTGATTTGCGTGTTGTAAAGCCACTACAATGGGGCAGTGCCTTGCAGTATTTCACCGGAAGCAAAAGCCATTCCATTGCCTTGAGGAAAATTGCCATCAAAAATGGCTTGAAGCTGAGCGAGTACGGCGTTTTTCGAGACAAAAAGCTTGTTGCAAGCAAGACAGAAAAGGATGTGTACAATGTCCTTGGCCTGGATTACGTGAAGCCGGAGTTGAGGGAGAACGAGGGCGAAATCGAGGCTGCAATCAAGAGCTTTGAGAAGAAGAAAAGATGAATTGGTTTAAATAGTTCTTTTGACACGGTTTTATTACATGGCTGTAAGGAAATCCACTAAAAGACAATCAGCAGAGAAGCCAAAAAATCTTAAGCCATTAAAGAGTGGAGAGCGTTTTAGGCAAGAAGACTTGTATCCGACTACAAGAAAGGCATTCGAAAGAATTTCGCAAATTTATGGAATTCCACTAAAAGAATTGACCCCTTTTTTTTAAAAAAAA
>JAUWWX010000062.1 GCA_030616665.1 archaeon
GGAACCTAATAGGCTACTATGGGACGAGCTGGGAGCTGTACGAACACATGGAAGACCAGACATTTGTATGCGGAGACGCCTTCAATACGCCAGAGAAGTACGTTTTCGGAGACAAGGTCTACTGCAGCCTGAACAGTTTGATAGATACACAAGAGGGCTACCCAAAGTGGAGCAGCCTATGGAGCTACATAAACTGCGGTGAAGACTTTGCCGAATGGCTTGGCCTGAATGCATGTGCTGGCGGAGGCCTGCAGCAGAAGCTGGACAGGATGTATGCAGGCAGGGGCTACTGGCTAGAGCTAGGGGAAGCAGACTTGTATGTCCCGGCAACGACATGCATCTGGAACAGCGACTTTGAATGCAAATGGACAGGCGGCGGGATAATCCCGTAAAGCCCTCCATTTCCTTTTTATTTCTTTTCATTTAGTAACTATATAAAGTGGGGTTCATGGGTTTTGCTAGATGCCTTCCATTGGTTATTTTCTTTCTGCTTATAAGCGGGCTTGCTTATGCCCAGGGGCCAGGCATACCGCACCAGTTTTACGGCTATGTGACCATTAATGGCGCGCCTGCCGACGGAGCAGGCATCGTTGCAAAGATAAACGGCGTTGAAAGAGCAAGCACCACTAGTATAAATGGCAATTACGGCTTCAACCCAAACATTTTCTATGTCCCTGACCCAAATAGCTTGTTTGCAGGAAAAACGATTGAATTCTTTTTGAATGGCAATCCAGTAAATGAGCCGTCTGTAACCTTTGAAAACGGCAAAACAACTAGGCTGGACCTCAGCACTGGAGACGTTCCTTTCTGTGGTGACGGAATACCCAACCTGGACGAGGACTGTGATAGCTGTCCTGAGGATGTAGGAAGCTGTACGGTTTGCGGTGACGGAACATGTGATACAGACGAGGACAGCAGCACCTGCCCAGAAGACTGCGGAGCAGCCCCAGCATGCGGAGACGGAACATGCGACCCAGATGAAACCTGCTCAAGCTGTGAAGCAGACTGCGGTGCATGCCCAACCGGTGGAAGCACACCATCCGGCGGTGGCGGCGGCGGGGGCGGCAGCCCTGCGCTGACGATAAGGATTGAGGGAAAGTGCGTTGGCCAGCCTACTGTTGTGACTACGCTGAATACTGTTGGAAACCCTGCAAGGGATGCAAGCGTTATAGTTACATTTGATGGGGCAACTGTTGCAGAGGGCAAGACTGATGATGATGGCAAGATTTCCTTTACCTTTGAGGAAGAGGGCAAATACAAGTTTTACGTTACCAAGACCTATTACACGCAGAGCACGAAGACAATTACATTAACTGAGTGCGCTGGCGAAGAAGCCGGGGTCAGTGGAGAAGGTGACGAAGAAGAGGTAACAGGTGGCGTGAATTTGTGCGTCGGCGTTGACTGTGATGATAAAAACCCGTGCACTGTTGAATTCTGTATTCCTACGACAGGGCACTGCACTTACGAGAACCAGCAGGACGGCGCAAAGTGCGGTGAAAAAGGCGTTTGCGAGAAAGGGGTTTGCGCTGAGCCAGTGGAAGAGACAGGCGGAGAGCAGGCAGGCCCGACAGGCTTTTTTGGGCTTAGCACTGGCTAGGGAGCTGGGGCAGGCGTTGTTGTTATAGCGTTAATTGCATTGCTTGCTTATTTGCTTGCAGCAGGCAAGAGAAAAGAGAAGAAATAGCTGATTCTGCTTTTAATAGTTGGCTTCTTATCATAATTCTTTGCCTTTTTGTTGTCAAAACAATTAAAAACAAGAAAAGGCTTTCCTTATACTAATTGCAGATTTGTTTTTTTTGAGATTGGAAAGGAAAGGAGAAGAGGCTGGTTTTTTTATGGGAAGGGTTCCAAGGCGGTTGCGAAGGTTCCAGAGAAGTGGAGAGTTGCCCAGCGATTTGGAGGACATTGAACTGGGTGAAACTGCCTTAAAGAAGCCTGGGAAAAAGGAGGTCGACAAGGAGATTGCAACCCAGCTTGCCTTGGACGAGGTGCAGAGGTTCAAGCAAAAGCACCAAAGGCTGCCGAAAAAAGACGAGTATGACAGCATTGCGGAAAGCATTTATGCGCAGCTTAAGGACACGGAGAAAAGAAAGAGGATTATGCAAAGGCTTGAGAGGAAAAAGGGGAGGGCATGGCAGAGGAAGGCCGGAAGAAGGGAAAGGCGCCAGCCAGGGGAAAAAGCTGCAGCAGGCGCGAAGGAAAGCGCTTTTGCCGAACTGCAGAGGGCAGCAAAGGGGTTAAGCGAAAAGGAAATAAAGGGAATGAGCGTTGAAGACCTCGTTGGCGGGGACGGACAAGTAGAGGGAAAAAAGCCTGCTGCAAAGCAGGGCGAAAGCGAAGAGGAGTTCAGTTTGGGCGGCCTGACAGACCTTGAGGAAAGTGTTGGGAAAGAAGAGGAGCAAAAGTGCCCGAAATGCGGCGCCAACGCACCTGAGATAATTTTTTGCCCGGAGTGCGGAACAGCATTCTGCGAAAAATGCTCGAAGCGCTTGGAAAGGCTGGGAAAGATTAGGACAATGGTCTGCCCAGGCTGCGGCAAAAAAATAAAAAAATAGTCTATGTGGAAACAATCGTTTGGTGCAGCTCGCAGTTAAGATTTGCCAGCACTTCTGCGGGAATCGGAGTTGGAACCCACATTGTTAGGTTTACCTGTGCTGGAGGATAGCTTGCGTTGTGGCTTTCATCTAATTCAACGAACTGTATCCTTGCGTTTCCCTGGGCGCTTGAGCCAACGCTTTCAACCAGGCTTTCCAAATCGTTAAGCGTTGTGGGGTTGCAGAAGTACACTTTGCCCGGGCCCGGCGTGACCTTTCCATCATCTGATATTGTGGGTGCTTCCCTTGTGTAAAGCAGTACAAAGGGGAATTGTTTTGCATCAAACAGGTAAAAGTAGAAAAGGTAGTCAAAGTTCCCTGAAATGGGCTGCATTATCCCAGAAATGTTCTGTAGCAAGGCATCCCTTGTTTCTACTATCTGGCTGTCGTCGGCAAAATCCTCCTTAACGGCCGCCAAGAGGTAGTCTACCTCTGTTGCGTCTTCAAGAGTCTGCCCTGCTATCCTCGGTGTGCTGCTGTACAAAATGGTTTCAAGGGCACTGGTTGCGTACTCCCTCCAGTACTGGTTTACCACCCTCTGCTGCACTGTCAGGCCATAGTTTGCAGCATAGAAGAAAAGCATTGTGCTCAAGGTTGAAACTATTAGGAGGAAGTAAAGGGCATCTGTAAGGGCTGCCTGGCCTCTGCTGTTCAGCGCCATGTGACCACCACCAAAAGCATTGGCCTTACATAGAATGCCTTTGTTTCATCGTTCTTGAATTCCAGGGCAATTGGGAAAGACCTGATGATTAGGTCTGTGCTGATTTCTTCCGGTCTTTCATCGGTGTTGGTGCAAATAAACGTTCCGCCGAGGTCAAAAAATTCGCTTTCAAGGGTTTCGATGTTAATGCCTTCAAATTTTTCCCCAGGGCTGCCGGGAGGGTTGATGGAAAGTGGAAGCAGGCCTGCCATGAATTTTATTCTCTTAAGGGCCTGGGCTTCGTTGCACCTTTCCTGAAAGGCTCCAATGCCCCTCAAATAGTTGTTGCCCTTTAGGGTGTTTCCAACGCGCAGGGCAGACAGGGCATCGTTGAAAGCCCTGCCCCTTTCGTCAAAGGCATTCCAGGTAAAGGTAAAAACATAAAAGAACATCATCAGGGCAAAGAGCAGCGGTATAAGGGAGGGAAGGTCGTCCCCTATTGGCCCAAGAAATCCTTTTGCGGTTTTTTTCAATTGTTGTCACTCTCAGCAGGTTGGCACCCTTGTGCCGCAATCCTCCGGAAACGGAAAGCAGGTTGACTGCCTTTTGTCATCCGGGCACTTTGAAACCCAGCAGCTGACCCAGTCAAGGTTCCTTTCGCAAATGGCTGCGCTGGAGGAGCAGGCGATAATGTGCAGGTAGCTCTTGCCCTTGTAGACCTCTTTTATGAAAACCATGCTGTTCTTTGTTGCAATGCCGGGCGATTCCGGGTCAATGGTTATACTGCTTTGCTCTGTTATGGTGTCGGTTTCTGTATTCCATTCGTAGAGGTAAATCCTTGCATTCAGGTCAACGCTGCTTGTGGCAATGATCTTGTCCATCTCTTTCCTGCTTGCAATCTGGAAGATCAGCATATTTAATTTGTCTGGCTCAAAATCGGGTGGGTAGCGCTTTAGGTACATGACATAGTAAAAGCGCTGGCTTGGCATAAGTCCGCCAAAGTACTCAATGGATTGGGGAACGGTTGCAGTTGATTTCCTGCAAAGAAGCTCTCCTGAAACCAGGCCAAAAACTGTTTCACTGTAGTCGTTTACCAACTGCTGCGCCAAATCGCTTACCACAATGTCTGTCAGGCTGAACAGGAAGAAGGAAATTATGGCAAACATTGCGGTAACCAGAATAAGCAGGTTAAGCTTGCTTAGCGTAAACCCAAGCATTTGGCATCAGTCCTCTTTCCTGTAGGCGCAGATTGTTGGAAATGTGCTTGTCACGCTTGTCTTGTTGACAAGCAGGTAATTGCCTTGCACAACCTTGTTTCTGAAATCAACCAGCTCATAGCCTCCTTTGCCCAGGCACCTTCCTATTATGGCTGGGAAAACCGAATCAGGGCTTATGTTAAGGCATTTCCTGATTGAAAAGCTTCCGCTTCCGCTGTAATAGTACTGCAGCAGCGTGCAAAGGTTCCTTGCTGCGCCGCAGTACTGGGCGCACAAGCTGGGCTCGCTGAAGTCCTTTATCCTTACTGTCTCTTCCTCCGGGTTAAAGCAAGGGCTTAGGTTAAAATTTATCTGCTGCGGGCTCCGCTCCGTTACGACTGTTTCAAGCTTTGTCTTCATTTCCTCAAGCTTTGCGTTTGTCTCGTTGAAGCACTTTTCCCTGTTCAGCTGGTCCATTGCCCGCAGTCCGACAAAAATCACAAAGCCCATTATTATTACGGCAATCAGCAGCTCGAAGGGAGCGGCCTCTTGCCCCCTTTGCCCAATCATTCTTTTTTTCGGCATCTGGAATAAAGAAGGCAAAAACTGCTATTTAATGATTTTGTATTGGGCGATTTGCTTCCAAAAAGCTTTTAATGAATCAGCTTATCTTCGGCACTGTCTTTTTCACCACTTGCTGGCTTTGTCTAAACATTGGCTTTATCACCGTTATCAGCAAGAGGGCTGCAATAATCAGGACAATCAGCATGTAGACACTACTCCACTCGCTTTGCGCCCTCTCATCCCTCAGAAACGATTTGATTGCAGACATACCAAATAAGATATTGGGAAAAGGCATATTTAAGCATTTTGATTAAAAGAAGAAAAAAATACTGGAAAAAAAAGGGGTATATTTGAGTATTTTGATTAAAAGAAAAGAGGAAAGAAAAATTGGAAAGGTCAGCCTTTCCAATCATGCCCTTTTAAGTACGAGTGCACAGCACTTTCCGCCTTCGCTGCAGATGTTGCCGCAGGATTCCTCTATTGTGGGGTCTCCGTCGCCATCGTTTAGGCCATAGTCCTCGAGGTCGTCTGCAAGTCCGCCGCTGTCACCGGCCCACTTATTGCACACAATTGCAATCTTCACAACCCTTTCAGTGCTTCCGTTGAAGATAATCCTCTGCTGCGTGGCGTCTGAATCACCGCAGTTGAGGCACTGGAAGCCGGCTTCGTCTGAAGCTGCTGTTTCAAAGTCGCCTGTGCTCATGCAAATCTGGTCCTTGCTCACCGAAACCCTTTCAGCCAAAGCGCTCCCTGAAAGGTCTGTGCCCGGTCCGAAGGAAACCTCCTTGGTTATCCTCATTGAGCCCGGGGCGTCAATGAGCGAGCTCATCAATGACTTGGCTTCGTCCGTAGGGTTTGCCTTTATCAGGCCCATTACCTGCATGATTATCGGAATCAATATTGCAAGGATTGCCATTGCAACTATGGCTGCAATCAGCAGCTTGAAGGTGCTGTATGCTTGCCCATTCTGATTCAAAAAATCACCTAATTAAGAAA
>JAUWWX010000079.1 GCA_030616665.1 archaeon
CTGCTGCTGAAATTCCAATGCCTTGCAGGATAACCTGCATTGGAGAAACCTCAATTTGGTTTGTTACGGCTGAAAGCTCTACTGCCTCAGAAAAAAGAGGGAATCCAGCGCCTAGCGCAGTATGGTTTCCTCCCTACCTGGGCCCACAGAAACAATTTTTGCCCCAACGCCAAGCCTTTCTTCAACAAAGCCAACGTAATCCCTTGCCTCCTGTTGCAGCTGCCCAAATTCTGTTTCAGTTCCCTGGACTTCAAACCCTGGCAGCTTTTCAAACACTGGCTTGCATTGCCCTAACCTCCCCAAGTCAGCCGGAACCTCCTCAATGGTTTTTCCATTATATTCGTACGCCGTGCAAACCTTCACTTCCTTCAGCCCTGACAAGACATCAAGCTTTGTCAGGGCAATCTCAGTAAAGCCGTTTAACCTCAGGGCTGTCTTTATCAGAACAAGGTCAAGCCATCCAATGCGCCTTGGCCTTCCAGTTGTCGTGCCAAACTCCTTGCCTTTTTCCCTTATCCTGTCAGCAAGCTCGCCATGCAATTCTGTAACAAATGGTCCAGAACCAACCCTTGTAGTGTAAGCCTTCACTATCCCAATCACCCTGTCAATTCTCTGTACGCCGATTCCAACACCGGTAAAAACCGCGCCGGCAATTGGATGGCTGCTCGTAACAAAAGGGTATGTCCCAAAATCGTTGTCAAGGAAAGTTCCCTGCGCGCCCTCAAACAAAACATTTTTCCCAGCTTTCAAGGCATTGCTTACCTGTAATGAGACATCACCCAAATATTTTGCAAATCCCTTTCCCAAAGAATCATACAGTGAAAGGATTTCTTCCTTTCCTTGTTGCATTTCGCTGCCATAAACCTGTTTCAAAAGCCTTTCCTTTTCCGGAAACAATTCTTCAACCCTCTGCCTAAGCCTTTCACTTTCCACTAACTCGCAGAACCTAATGCCAGTCCTGCTTGCCCTGTCTGCATAGCATGGTCCAATTCCCCTGCCGGTTGTCCCAATCTTGGCCTTGCCCTTTGCAGTTTCCTTCGCACCATCCAAAGCATTGTGCCACGGCATTACTATCTGTGTTCTGGGGTCAATTGCCAATGATAGCTCTTTTCCTTCAAGCTGCTCTAACTCCTTGAGCAAAACCCTTGGGTCCAAGGCAACTCCCGCAGCAACAAGGCACTGCTTGCCCTGCAATGCCCCTGATGGCATCAAATGAAACTTGTATTTCTTGCCCTCAACCACAACTGTATGGCCAGCATTGTTGCCGCCGTTGAACCTAACAACCAATTCTGCGTTGCGAGCAAGCAAATCAACTACCTTGCCCTTGCCCTCGTCTCCAAACTGACTCCCTACAACAACCGTGGAAGGCATATAAAAAAGCTCACTCCAAAAAAACGGAATGTGGAGCATTTTTTAAAACCCCCTCCCAAAAAAGCCTTTTTAAACCATTTCGGTGAATCAAAATGATATGGTTGGAAAAAGTAGTTTGCAGGGAAAAGAAGTCCTTGCCTTTGACGATATCCTGCTTCTGCCTGCCGAAAGCGCTGTTTTGCCAAAGGAAGCAGATTTGAAAACACGTTTTTCAAAAAACCTTGCTATAAACATTCCGCTGGTTTCAGCGGCAATGGACACAGTTACCGAATCAAAGACCGCGGTTGCCATCGCAAGAGAGGGCGGCCTGGGAGTAATACACAAAAACTTCAATATAGAAGAGCAGGCTGCCGAAGTCAGAAAGGTCAAGAGAAGCGAGTTTCTAATAGTGAGTAACCCTGTCTGCATCAGTCCTGAGGACACGCTGCAAAAGGTTTTTGAGTTGAGGAAAACCCACGGCATTGGCAGTTTCCCTGTTGTTAGGCAGAAAAAGCTTGTTGGAATCCTTACGAAGCGTGACCTGATGTTCCAGGCCAGTTCAGCCAAAAAGGTAAAGGACTTAATGACGAGGAAGGTTGTAAGCATCGACCATGAGCCAATGGTCGACGAAGCCAAGCAAATTTTGCATCAGCACAGGATTGAAAAGCTGCCCATAGTAGACAAACAGGGCTGCTTGACTGGAATGCTTACGGCAACAGACATAAGGAAGCAGCTCCGCTTTCCAAACGCAGCAAAGGACAAGAAGGGAAGGCTTTTGGTTGGCGCTGCAGTTGGCGTCAAAGACGAGGCAAGGATAAAAAAGCTTATTGAGGCAAATGTTGATGTTATTGTTATTGATACTGCGCACGGCCACAGCAAGGGAGTGCTTGACGCTGTTAAAAAGTACAAAAAGCAATTTGATGTGCAGCTTGTTGCAGGAAATGTTGCAACACCTGAAGCGGTTCACGGCCTTGCGGCTGCTGGAGCCGACGCAGTAAAGGTCGGGCTAGGGCCAGGTGCAATCTGCACCACCAGAATTATAAGTGGTGTTGGCGTGCCACAATTCACTGCAATAGCTGAATGCAGCAAGGCAGCTGAAAAGTACAACATTCCAATTATTGCCGACGGCGGCATAAGATACAGCGGCGACATAGTAAAGGCATTGGCTGCAGGCGCTTCAAGCGTGATGCTTGGCAGTCTGTTTGCTGGCTGTGAGGAGACGCCTGGCAGAACAATTTTCCTGTACAACCGCAAATTTAAACAGTACAGGGGAATGGGCAGCTTGGGTGCGATGCAGAGAGGCAGCAAGGAAAGGTATTTCCAAGACAGTGTGCTCGAGTCAAGCAAGCTTGTTCCAGAGGGCGTTGAAGGCATTGTTCCATACAAGGGAATGGTAAGCGAACTTATTTTCCAGCTGCTTGGCGGCCTCCGGAGTGGAATGGGTCTGGTTGGAGCCAAGGACATCGAAACCCTGAGAACCAAGACCAGCTGGTCTAAAATCACGGCAGCAGGCGTCAAGGAAAGCCATCCCCACGGCGTAACAATTACAGAGGAAAGCCCCAACTATTCTGGAAGATAGTGCAATGCCTGAAAAAGCCCTTTTCACTTGGAGCGGTGGCAAGGACAGCGCCATTGCCCTTCACCAAACACTGCAGTCAGGGCACTATGACATTCAGGCCCTGCTTACAACTGTTACTGCAGGCTATGACAGAATCAGCATGCATGGCGTGAAAACAGAGCTTCTTGAACAGCAGGCCAATTCCATTGGAATTCCCCTTGAAAAGGTTTTCATCTCAAAGAAGTCCAGCAACGAAGAATATGAGGAAAAAATGCGGGAAACCCTGCTCGGCTTTAAAGAACAGGGCGTTGCCTCGGTGCTTTTTGGCGACATCCTTTTGGATGATGTGAAAAAATACAGGGAAAAAAAGCTTTCATTGATTGGATTGAAGGCTGCTTTTCCATTGTGGAAAAAGAATACCAGCAAACTCGCCAACAAGTTCATTGGTTTGGGCTTCAAGGCAATTGTTACCTGTGTTGACTCAAAAGCTCTTGGCAAAGAATTTGTTGGCAGGCCATTTGACAAAGACTTTCTGTCAGACCTTCCCAAAAACATTGACCCCTGCGGGGAAAACGGCGAGTTTCACTCATTTGTATTCGGGGGGCCGATTTTCAAAAAAGAAGTCAAGTTCAAAAAAGGCAAAGTTGTCCTAAGGGAAAAGCGCTTCTACTACTGTGATTTGCTGCCTCTCTAGCCGTTGATTGCACGGGAGCGGATTCGAACCGCTGAACGCACTAAGCGACAGGATCCCTCAAAACTTTGCAATTGCGAAGCAATTGCCTGCCCTGCGAAGCAGGGCGGTTCTTTTGCAAACTTTTCTTTCTAAGAAAAATTTTCTTGAGTCCTGCGGGTTTGACCACTTCCCTACCCGTGCATGTTTCAATAAGTAATTTAAAGAATGCCAATTTATTTAAGTTTTCGTCTTTTTGGAAAACTAGAATAGCAGCGTATCACCAATTCTTATGATTGGCTGTTTTCCCTTTTCTGCCTTGAGAAAGAGAGCCCCCATCTGCCCTTCCTTTATCAAGCCAGTGCTTTTGCCTTCAACCTGGATGTCGTGAACGACAAGCTTTTTGCCCTTCAGTCCGACCTTGTCCTTTTTCCTAATGGTTGCGTATGCCTCACCCTGCACCATAAGGCTGTCGTGCACGTGGAAGATTCCCAAGACAATGAAGCCACGTCCTCCTGCAATCGCTTCCTCTTTTACCCTGGCTTCCCTTTTGCCTCTGCTTGCATCAGGAATGCATATTCCAAGCGAATGCCTTTTGCCCTCGCTTTTTTGCCAAAGCTGCTGAAGCAAACCCATTGTCACTTACCCCTTAACTATGTTTCCTCCAAAAAGATTATAAAAACTTTTTTTGCTCCATTTCCTGCCTGAAAACGCCACCAAAAGAATTAAATAATTGGTTATTTCTCTTATTACTGCAATGAATGCAGCGGTTTACTGGAGAAGTGCCCTGGGCCTTTTCTGGAGCTTCATGTTCTTCGTTCTATTGGCCCTGGTTATCAGCATCAGCTACCTTGGCTCAATTGCCTTTTATCCCTATGCCATTTTCATGAGTGCAATCCTGATTCTTTTCCTGACAGCATTCCTGTTATTTGACAAGAGAATCAAGGCAGGGCTTTACATGTGCCTGATTTTGTCATCCTTGTTTGTTTTCAACCAGGTTCTTACCCTTTACTTCCTCTTCGTGCAGCCTTCAGGCATTCTGCCAATGGAAATGATTGGGCTTTTGGGGGAGGAGGCCGCTCTCTTTCCGCTGCTTGTTTCCAGCCTGCTGCTTTTGTGGGGCCTTTTCCTCCTCCTTTCTACGTGGAAAAGCAAGCCGGTCTTTGAAAAAGAGCGAAGCCAAGAGCAATTGAGGTGGCTGATTCAACTAAGAAGAGAAAAAGTGTCGCCAGCGAAGGCAATAGCCAAAGCAAAGCAAGCTACCTTGAAGAAACCGTGAAGCAACAGGCAACCTTTTGAAATACTTTGCAATCGAGACCCCTTTTCTCCATTGTTTCCGAAACAATAAAATAGTAGCTTAAACACATTCTAATTGCAATCAAGCAAAAATTTTTTTAAGGTTGGAGAAAAATGCCTGTTTTTGGAAAGGGAAGAAAGGGAAGGGAAAGAACGCCGTTCCTCAAAAAAGAGGTTAGTAGTGACAGCAAAGGAAAAAGAAAGTATAAGCGAAAAACAGGCTACCTTTTTGTCAATCGCTCTGCAAAAAAGATTAGGAAGGTATTTCCACTAATTTTTGGCAAAAACGATTTTGTC
>JAUWWX010000116.1 GCA_030616665.1 archaeon
CGCCAACCTTGTCCAGCTTGTCAAGGCACCTGAGGCATTCCTTTGTCTTCTCTTTTGGAATAGCGCAAGAGATTGCGATCTCTTCCAACAGTAGCTGGTTGTTTATCTTGATGTAGAACTTTAAGCCAAGCCTTTTCATTACTTCAACCGCAACAGCCAAAACCTCAAAGTCAGCGTAAACAGAATCGCTTCCAACAATGTCAACGTCTGCCTGCATGAACTCACGGTAGCGGTTTTCACCCGGGCGATCATACCTGTAAACCCTGTCAATGCTGTACCTTTTGAACGGCTTTGGCAGTTGAGGATTCTTTGCAACAAACCTTGCAAGTGGAACAGTCAAGTCAAACCGAAGGCCAATCTCCCTGCCTCCCTTGTCCTTAAAGTAGTAGATTTCGTCCTTGATTGTATCTCCGCCAGCGCCCTTTGTTGAAAGCACTTTAAAATACTCTACAATAGGGGTTTGCAGTGGCTCAAAACCATACCTGTCAAACACTTCCACACAAATATCTCGCAAAATAAGCCATTTCCTTGCCTTCTCTGGCGCAAAGTCACGCATTCCCCTAACCGTCTGGAATTTTTCGCCCATTTTCAATCACCTTTAGGGCCGCGACCGGGAGTCGAACCCGGGCCTAAGGCTAGTTGCAAACCATTTTTTCCCAAGGCTTTTTCCATTCGGGAAAAAGGCTTTCCACAAGCCTCAATGCTAACCACTACACTATCGCAGCCATAGCCGTCACGCCCGGCTGGTGCGAGCAAGAGCCCTATTTCGCTTCGCTCAATAGGGCGGCTTCGCATAAATTTAAGCCGTGCGCTTGAATTAGTTTCTGCCTTAAAACAATTAAATGTATTCCGGTAGCTAAGCAATTTCAGAAAATTAGTCTCCAAGATGAAGTAAATCACTTTTCATTGCTACCAATAAAGTTTATGTATACAACTCTTTAAAAAGGTTGGTGGAAGTGGTCAAAATGCCTTTGCTTTTTGCCGAAAAAACGATTACTCTTAAATACTTCCTGCAAGGCAATTAATTAATGCACCCCCGCTTTTGCAAGGACAGCTGCTTTTCAAATAGGTGCATGGACAGGCTTGTTTCCATTGTAAAGAAAAACCATGGTTCGGTTAACAGAAGGCTTATTGAAAGGGCCTTCCTTTTCAGCAAACATGCCCACAAAGACCAGCTTAGGGCAAGCAAGAAGCCGTACTTTTTGCACCCTCTGGAAACGGCTGCAACCCTTGCCAAAATGGGTTTGGGCAGCGCGTCTGTTGCTGCCGGCCTGCTGCACGATGTCCTGGAGGACACTGATGTAAAAGAAAGCGAACTCAAAAAGCGCTTTGGAAAAGAGGTCTTTTCCTTGGTTGATGGTGTTACCAAGCTTGACCTGCTTGCAAGCGAAAGCAGGCAGAGCGCCTCGAAGAATCTTCAAAGCCTGCTTTTCGCTACCACCAAAGACCCAAGGGTTATCCTAATAAAGCTTGCTGACAAGCTGCACAATTTGTACACATTGAAGCATTTGCCCGCAGTTGACAGGAAAAGGATTGCCTCAGAGGCACTGATGATTTACGTGCCCATAGCGCACAAACTCGGTGTTGAAGCCATCGCCGTTGAATTGGAGGGCCAAGCTTTCTCTCACGCCCAGCCTGAAACCTTTAAAAGGCTTTGCAAGCAGCTTAAGCCATTGAGGTCTGCAAAGGCCAGTGAAATAAACCTGATGATTGCAATCCTGAAAAAAAGGCTGCCAAGGGCATCCTTTTGCAAGGAGCAAAAGAGCGCTTACTCAGTTTTCACCAAAATGCGAAACACTGGCAAGATGCTGGATGAGATGAATGACTGTGTTATCCTGAATGTCCTGGTTGAAGGGGAACAGGACTGCTATTCTGCTTTGGGTGTTGTGCACGGCCTTTTCCCGCCATTGGCAAACAAGGTTAAGGATTTTATTGCTTCGCCCAAGCCAAACCTTTACAGGGTTTTGCAGACAACTGTTTTTGGCCCAAAGGAGAAGCCGGTTAAGGTAAGAATTGCCACGCCTGAAATGAATGCAATTAACAGGCATGGCTTGGTTGCCTGCAGGAAAATCTCTGAAAGCAAAATGCCAAAGGAACTGCAGCAGAGCCTTTCAAGGCTTGGCTTTCTGCTCAGCAACGGCGGTACAAAAGGAAATTTCATTGATGCCCTCAAAATTGACTTTTTGACCAGGCCAATCTACGTTTTCACCTGCAGGGGAAAGCTTGTCGAGCTGCCCAAAAAAAGCACTGTGCTGGACTTTGCCTTTGCAACCAAAAAGAATAGGGCCCTGCACCTGCTTCGGGCAAAGGTAAACGGCAAGAAAGTCGGCTTTAGCAAGAGGCTTGATTCTGGTAACGTAGTTGAACTGTTCTTTAGCAAGAAGGCGAGGGTGAAAAAGAAATGGCTTAAATATGCCAATAGCCTCATTGCAAAGGACGCAATAAGAGAAGCCCTTAAGGGTAAAAAAAGGTTCTGAGGGGAGAGGAAAGGATTAAATAAGTGAAAAGGGAAAATTGTTTAGGTGCAAGAAAATGCCTTTGTTTAGGAGAAGAAAGTCCAGAATTCCAGCTGTTGGTGCGAGAAGAGGCAGGTCGCGCCGGCAGAGGCCAGTGCCTTACGGCATGGCAGGCCGTGCCATGCCCAAGCTTGGAAGGCAAGGCCTTGGAGCAAGAGCCAGGCAGGGAAAAGCCGGAATAATGAAGCCAGCTTGGGCCAGGTCTGGTTTGAGTAGGATTTGGCTTATTGGGCCATTGCTTGTAATGATTAGAAACTTTGTTTTCAGGGGGGAGAGGTTCAGACAGTACAAGAGGGCGCCGATGGCATCCGGCCTCAGAAACCTGATTCAGGTAAAAATGGAGCTTGCTAGAAGGAGCCAGAGGCCAAGGTATATCAAGGCAGGGGAAAGGGCTCCCAATGTTACAGCAGCCAAAGGCCACCAGCTTGCAAGAAGGGGCAGGTTGCACGGTGTTCCCAAATTCCCTGAAAGAAAAGCAGCCTGATTTTCACTGAATCATTTTCCTTACCTTGTCTGCTACATCCCTCTTTGCGAGAATCAGGATTTTTTGTCCAACCTGCACTATGCTCTCAGGGCTTGGGATTATCAGGTTTTTTCCCTCGTACAACGCGACTATTGCGCTACCGGGAGGCTGCTCTATTTCCTTTATCTTCTTGCCCGCTATTTTGCTGCTTTTCTTTATCCTAACTTCCATTATCTCTGCCTGGCCCCTGCTTATAAAAGCCAAATCCAAGACCTCTGGCTTTGTAATCAGCTCCTCAATATAGCCCGCTGCAGCAGCCTCTGGGTGAATCACGATGTCGATTCCAAGCTTTTTCAAAACCGTTTCGTCATACTCAACCCTTGAGATTCTTGCCGCAACCGTTTTTGCGCCAAGCTCTTTTGCAAGAAGACTTATAACCATGTTTGTTTCGTCCTGGCCAGTCAAGGCAACTACTGCGTCTGCTTCCTTTACGCCAACCTTTTCCAATACAGCTGGGTCGGTGCCGTCGCCCTGCGTTGCTACAATGTCAAGCTTTTGGCTAATCTTTTCACA
>JAUWWX010000110.1 GCA_030616665.1 archaeon
CTTTTTCACCAAATCCTTTATCCTGAGAAATTCCTTCACGTTCCCAATAAGTGGAACCTCAATCCAAGGCAAGGGGGTAATTCCCTTGCCCTGCACTTCAAGCGCAGCCTCGAAAATTGCCTGAACCTGCATCTCATTTATCTCAGGGTAGACCATTCCAAGCCTGCAGCCCCTGAATCCAAGCATTGGATTGAACTCGTGCAATGACTCAATAGTCTGCTTTATTTTATCCAAATTGACGCCTATTTCCTCTGCCAAAGCCTACATCTCCTTTTCCTCTTTGGGCAGGAACTCGTGCAAAGGCGGGTCAAGCATCCTTATTACAACAGGCAGCTTGTCCATTACCTCAAAGATTCCGGCAAAGTCTTTCTTTTGGAAGGGCAGAAGCTTGGCAAGCGCCTTCTTTCTCCCCTGCAAATTTTCCGCAAGAATCATCTCCCTGACAGCCTTTATCCTGTCTCCCTCGAAGAACATGTGCTCTGTCCTAACAAGACCAATTCCCTCAGCCCCGAAATCGAGAGCAATCTTTGCGTCCTTTGGGTTGTCGGCATTGGTCTTAACCTTAAGCTTCCTAAAACTGTCGGCCCAGTCCATCAATGTAGCAAAGTCTCCGTGCATTTCTGGCTCAACCAATGGGATTTTGCCCTCAAACACTTCTCCTGTTCCGCCGTCCAAGGAAATCCAGTCTCCTTCATTTATTTTGAGGCCCTTCAAGCTGAAAGAGCTCTCTTTCTCATTCACAGTAATGTCGCCAGCACCAACAACAGCACATTTCCCCATGCCTCTTGCTACAACTGCGCAATGGCTGGTCATTCCGCCTCGTGAAGTTAACATTCCTTTTGCAGCATTCATTCCCTCAATGTCCTCAGGGCTTGTCTCAGTCCTAACCAGGATCAGTTTCTCCTTTGGGTCAGCGTCCACAAGCTCCTTTGCCTTCTCTGCAGTAAAGACAACCTTGCCAACAGCTGCTCCGGGGGAGGCAGGCAGACCCTTTGTCAAAGCCTCTGACTCCTTCTTTGCAATTGGGTCAAGCTGCTTGTGCAGCAGCTGGTCCAACTGCTCTGGCTTTACTTTGAGGACGGCCTCTTCCTTGGAGAGAAGCCCCTCCTTTTCCATGTCCACGGCAATCTTTACCGCTGCCTGCGCAGTCCTCTTTCCATTCCTTGTCTGCAAAAGGTAAAGCTTTTTGTTCTCAATTGTAAACTCAAAGTCCTGCAAGTCTTTGTAATGGTTTTCCAAAGTCTCATAAATCTTCAAAAGCTCTTCGTAGACCTTTGGCATCACTTCCTTTAGCTCGTCAACCGGCCTTGGCGTCCTGATGCCTGCAACAACGTCTTCCCCTTGTGCATTGATAAGGAACTCGCCATAGTGCTCTTTCTTGCCGTTTGCAGGGTTTCTCGTGAAAGAAACCCCTGTTCCGCTTGTTTCGCCCATGTTTCCAAAAACCATTGCCTGCACGTTTACGCCAGTTCCGGCATCATTTCGAAGGCTGTTTATTCGCCTGTAGGAAACTGCCCTGGGCGTGTTCCAGCTGTTGAAAACAGCGTCAATTGACATTTTCAACTGTAGCCAAGGTTGCTGCGGAAAGTCCTTTCCGGCTTCCTTCCTAACAAGCGCCTTGTACTTTGGGATTAATGCCTTCAGGTCAGCTGCGTCAAGCTCTGTATCAAACTTGACGCCCTTTGTCTCCTTTGCGTTGTCCAAGATTTCCTCAAAGAGGGCGCGCTTTACGCCCATTACAACGTCTCCAAACATTGTGATAAATCTGCGGTAACTGTCAAGCGCAGCCCTCTCGTTCTTTGTCTTTTTTGCAAAAACTCGCACTGTTTCGTCATTCATTCCCAAATTAAGAACAGTGTCCATCATTCCAGGCATTGAAACATAGGAGCCACTACGAACACTCAAAAAGAGCGGCTTCTCCTTGCCTCCAAGCTGTTTTTCCATTTTCTTCTCCAGCTTGGCAAGCTTGAGCTTAACCTGCGATTCTAAACCAGTAGGCCATTTCTTTCCTTCCTCGTAAAAGCGGTTGCATGCCTCTGTTGTAATTGTAAAGCCCTGTGGAACAGGCAAGCCAACTGAAGTCATTTCTGCAAGCTGCGCGCCCTTGTTTCCAAGCAAGAAAATCATTTCCTGCGAATTGGCGTTTTCTACCTCGTCAAAAGAATAAACCCATTTCTTTCCAGCCAAAAAAACTCACCCCTAGTTTTTGCTAAAAAAAATTCCTTTACTGCCAAAAATTCCTCTAATTGCCGAAAAAAAGCCATTTTTAGGCTCAAACTGGCTTAATTAGATTCACGCAAGAAAAGGGTTTTAAAAGTATTGGGAAAGCAGGCAAAGAGGCTAGGCATAGTCGTACGGCAAGAAAACAACCCATTTGCCCTCTTTTGGGTTACCCGGATTTGTGCTGGCAACAGTTATTAAATTCCAGGTCTGTGGCACAGGCCTCTTTCCTATAAGGTTTTTATCCTTCAAACGCAAAAAATTTCTTACGAGTTCTATGGGAACATCTTTCCGCAATTCCCAGGGCAGATTAGTTTCAGCAACAAACTCCATAACCAAGAAATCGCCTATTCTGCCATAAACCTTGGGAGAGCGAAGAATGTAGGTTTTGGGGTTTATCCTGCCGCTGCGCACAGCCCTCTGGTGGGCCAGAAAGCTTTCCCTAATCTCTTCAAAATTCTTTCCTTGAGATTCCGGATACAAGCCAATTGCACTGGTATTCTTGATTGCCACAGGCACAACATGCTCTTGTTCTCCTACAAAGAAATGAAAATCAAGCCGCTTAATCCTGGATCCATAAAGCGTTGGCAAAGCCTTAAAAAAGTCCGGCTTGAAAAGATTTTGGCGCAAATAGTGAAGCAGCTCTGGCCTCTGGCTCGGAGGAACCAACTGCCTTTTGTAAACAGAGCCTGTTGGAACAGTTGCCCTGGCCTTGCGCCGTTTGTCCAATTTTCTTATCTCGTGTTCTTTCAGCTTTGCCTTAATCACTTTCAGCCCTCTGCTGAGCCCCTTGAGCATGAAACAATTAGGCAAACGTAGAATTTAAATCTTTTCCAGCAGTTCCTTTGCCGCCAGAACCATGCGGGCATTACCGCCTTTTTGGCCTCTTCGACCGGCTTTTTTGAACTGAGGCAAAGCTGAAGCTTTCAACGCCCTTCCTTTGGCCAATTTTCCGCAAAAAACCCCTTTTGACAAGCCTTTTCAGAAACCTTTTTCCTGGAGGCAGTGGCTCAATAACAGCCAGGGCTGTGTTTGGGCCGACAATCCTCTTTGTCCACTTTAGAAGTGACATTATGGGCGTTTCACCCATTTCCCTGAAGTAGGAGTGGGTAAGGCCTGCCCTTGTCTTGAAGTGTGGCCATGCAACCTGCCTGCCTTCCTTGTCTGCCCTGACAACAAAATACAAAACGCTCATAGGCTGCTTGTCGGCCAAAACCACTAGCAGGTGCTTTTGCTTTGACCTGGAAATTTTTTTTGGCGTGACTGGCTGCAGCTCGCTTATGACACTGCAGCTTTCGGCAAAAAGCCTTTTCCGCTGCCTCTTATCCAGCTGCATCTCGCTGCCGTCAATTGTTTTGCCTGTTGCAAAATCAACAAGCTGAAATTCCACCATGAAAATAATAGGGTCTTTTGGCCTAATTAAGTTTTTCCAATCAAGGCAAGTGCAATATTTAAAAACATTCCAACAATATTTTGCAGTATGGGGGACGAGGAAGCTGTTTTGAGGCATTTTTTCACCAATTCAGACAAGCCGGTCTTTGCCTTGCGCAACATGCCTCCGGCAATTCAAAGCTACTTATACATGGGGGTAAGCAGGTTCCCAAAAATGCGGGAACGCTTTCTGAAAATGCTGCGCGACAAGGGCTGCTTTGA
>JAUWWX010000149.1 GCA_030616665.1 archaeon
ATTCGTGCTGTTTTTGCTGCTTTGCCTTGTTGTAAGGGAGTGGTGCCTTGTCCCGTTGGCAGGGCTTGCGGCAATGGCTGCCCTCAACCTCAACCATGCCATCCCAGTTTTGTCAGGCATTACCCTGCACTGTTCAACGCTTTTGTTCCTTGCAGTAATATTTTACTATCTGTGGA
Organism: archaeon; assembly: GCA_030616665.1. Lineage (GTDB taxonomy): Archaea > Iainarchaeota > Iainarchaeia > Iainarchaeales > JAFCCL01. The sequence goes on from JAUWWX010000149.1 coordinate 177, forward strand.
ACTATGATTTTTCCAAACGCTTCAGGCTTTTGAGAGGGCTGGCAGGCAGGCCAAGCAAGCAAGCTGCCCTACTGCTGTTGCTTTTTGCCCTGCTGGTCTTAAACTTCTTCTACTTTGCCCCAAGAATAGAGAATGCAAACCTTTTCAACAACCCTGATTTTGGGCCATTGCTTGAATATGGTGAGCTTGAAAGCGTTTTCTTTCATGCCGACCTTGAGGGGGGAGACGGTTATTTGAATATTTACCTCTCTTTCCAGAACTTCAACTTTCATAACTATTCGGTAAATGCCTGGATTCCGCTCGGGAAATCACTTTCGAAATTTTTAGTGGACAGGGAGAAAATCGTCACGGCACTGAAGCAAAGCGACTGCCAGCTGCTTGACTCAATGGTCAAAAAGATGAGCCTTAAGACCCTTGTGATAAAAAATTTGCCGGAAAATTTTTCGTGCGACATCCCGGTTGACGCAGAGCTTGGGGCATTTAAGATACTGAAGCCCTAGGCAAAAAAATGCCGGCTTCAATTGAACAAATTTTTTTGCTCCCGGACATTTTAGTTTCTTATTTAAACATATGCGGAGTGGCAATAAGTTTAAATTTGTTTGAACTTATTTTATTGGTGTTAATGAAAAAAAGACAAGGTAAGAGAGCAAGTACCAAGAGAATAAAAAAACCAAAGCCAGCTATGCTGGTTGCTGGAGAAACCTTTGGAAAAAGCAACCTGCCAAAGATTACAGGCAAAATGTATTCAAGGCTCTCTCAAATCCTTGGAATTCCAGTAAAAGAATTAACGCCAGTATATATTGAGAATGTGTACTTTTCAACATACTACCCAGCATACCACGAGGCACGTATTGGTTTGGGGGGAAAAGAGCACGAACTTCTTCACTCATTACAAATTTTACTACAGAAGGGGCCTAGAGCAGAAATGAGACGCAGTCTAGAAAAGTTTCACCACAAGAAAAAAACTTCTTTGAAAGAAATTATAGGTATTTTAAGCCGAGTATATAGTATAAAGGATCCAGATTTTAGAACATATTTGGATCCCAGCGCACGTGTTGCTGATTCACAAATAAGACAACCTGTAATGCAGACTTTGTCAAATCCTTACGCCACCCCGTTCTTAATTTCAGCGGCTCTTTTCAGCTGGAAGGCCATTCCAATAGCTTTCTTGGTTTCAGTCCCGCACATCTATAGGGGGATGGCCACAAGGCATTACTACAAAAAACACGGGGCGGATGGATTAATTCTGCTGTTTGCAGACCCGCCAAAGAATCTGGATTTGCTGCATTTGAGGAAAAGGGAAAAAGAATTCGTTGAAAAGGGATACTTAAAGAAAAGAGGCGGCTTCACACGGAAGGGAATTCAATACCTTAGGCAAATCATGCCACGCGGCCTTGTGTTAGAAAGGCTGCAAGACTGGAAAAGATTCAGAGAGAAGAGAAAAACTGCGAGAAAAGAATAAGTGAGAATTAAACTTAAAGCCATTCCCAAGTGCTTTCTTATTTAAATTTATTGCTGTTTCTATTCTTGGGAGTTGCAAATGCCTGGCTTGGATTTGGCTGACAGAATCAAAAAGGTTGATAAAAAGCAGCTTTTCCTGCTGTTCCTTATTTTTGCGCTTGCGTTTGGTGTCAGGGGCCATTTGCTCAAATATGAGTACATGTTTGGCTTTGACTCATACTACCATGCAAGAATGACCGGCGTGCTTTTGCAAGAAGGCTTTGTGCCGGAAATTGACCCGCAGTCATACTACTTCCTTGAAGCCGGTGGGGCTACCCCGCCAACAAACCAGTTCTTCTGGTACTTTACTGCTGCAATTTACAATATTGTAACATTTGGCGGCGGGTATGACAAGGAACTGTGGATTCAGTTTGTTAAGGTGCTGCCTGCACTGTTCGGCGCTTTGACCTGTGTCGCGATGTTCTTTTTGGGAAAGGAGCTGTACGGCAAAAAGGCAGGCTATGCCACGGCATTGATTGCCTCCGTGGTGCCAAGCTATGTCTACAGGACGCTTGCAGGTTTTTTTGAAGAGGATAGCCTTGGCTTCCTGTGGCTTGTAATTGGGATGGTCTTCTTTGCCAGGGCAGTAAAGGACCCGGTTTTCAACAAAAAAGGGGTAATCAACGCTGTTTTGTCAGGCGTGTTTTTTGGGGTAATGGCGTTTACCTGGGAACTGTTTTTGCTTGTCCCTCTCGTGCTTGGGCTATACTTTGTGTTTGCCCTGCTGTTCATTTACACAAAGAGGGGCCTGCATACTATGCTCGACTTTGTGAAACTGTTTGCAGTTTCCTTTGTTATCTTCGCTGTTATGGCAACGATGAATTACGGCACAGGCTGGTTCACAGCGGCAATGAGCTATGCAACCCAGTCTGTAGCAAAGGTAGGGGTAGGTCTCGGAATGCCAGAGGGCATTGTGGTCATTTCGCTGCTTGCAGCATTTGCAGTTTTTGCAGGCTTCATTGCATACCTTGCCTACAGCAACAGATCGGC
>JAUWWX010000004.1 GCA_030616665.1 archaeon
AGGTCGGCAGAGAAAAGGGAATCAGGAGCTAAAACAATCAACCTTATTGCAATGATTCTCCTCTACTGCATCATAATCACAATGGCGGTAACCTTTTTGACTATTCCTGTGCTGTTCCAGCCTAGCGGCGTTTTGGGACAGACCGTTGGCGAGGAAAACACAGGGAATCAGTTTTTTGGAATAAAGTACAATGCCTTGATAATTTTTCCAGTGCTTGCTTTGCTTTTGATTCCAATCAGGCTTTTCCGGGAAAGGAAAGAGCACCTTAGCGCTATGATTTTCTTCTGGATTATAATAACCTACTTTATGGCTTGGTACAAGCTGAAGTTTACTTACACCTTTGGCCTGCCGATAGCTGCAGCCGTCGGCATGATTACTGCCGAGATATTTTACTATCTGAAAGCAAGGACAAACCTGGAGCAGATGGCAATTGCGCTGGGCTTGGGCTTCATGCTTTTGGTTGGAATTGCCTCTGCAACAATTTTTGTGCCAGACAAGTTCCCACACATCGAGCAGACCAACCCAAGCTGGAAGGCGGCATTGAAGTGGATGCAGGACCCGGAGAACATAGCGGAAAATGCGAAGATGTTCAACTGGTGGGACAACGGCCACTGGATAAGCTTTATCGGGGAAAGGGCTGTTTCTGCAGACAACAGGAACCTGACAGCCGAAGGCAACCGGGACTTTTCGCTGTTTGTCATAACAAATGACTTGAATGAGGCAATTGAGATAGCCAAAAGCTATGACTTTGACTACGTGATTTTGGCAAGCGACATGTTTTTGAAGGTCGGCTCGTTTGGAAACTATGCCTACAACACAATGAACAGTAGTGATCCAAGGATAATCAAGTTTTTGATTGCACCGCACGCTGCAATGCCTTGTAGCCAGAGTGACACAGGGTTTTCATGCGGCCCGAATAGCTTTGGCCAGGAGCAGATGGCAGCCATTCCTGCAAGTTGGAGCAGTGCATCAAACCAGATGTTTACAGCAGAAAACGGAATGACAATTCCGCTCTACATTTACAGGGCAGAAGACAACAGTGAACTGTATATCACAAACCCGGCAGTAAATGAGAGCATGCTTGGCAGGCTGTGGTTCCACCAACCAGAGGCAATGGAGTACTTTGAAGAGGTTTATGCCAAGCAGGGAATGAGAATCTTTAAGGCGAAAAAGGAGGCCCTTGCAGGCTACTCGGGTTAACTAAATCGGGAAAATGCAACACCATTGAATTGTTACAATAATAGAATGGTTTTGTTTTAAAGTTTTAAAGCTGATTAAATCATGTCTATGCCGTCAGCTCCTCTGGCAATTGCAACCCTTCTGCTGTGCTTTTTCTCCGCTTTTCTTGTAACAAACTATTTTCTGCCTTTCCTGATTTCAAGGATGAGGAAAAGGGGCATCGTTGGCATTGACATGAACAAGTTGAGCAAGCCAAAGGTTGTGGAAATGGGAGGCATTTGCGTCTGGCTTGGCTTTAGCACAGGCATTCTTGCAAGCATTTTTGTTTTCTCATACCTCAAATGGATTGAAATAAGCCTTACATTCCTGCTTGCAGGCTTTGGCACCATTGCAATGGTTGGCTTTTTAGGGGTAATAGCCGACTTGGTTGGCTGGAAGAACGGCATAAGGCAATGGCAACATGCCCTGATACCAGTTTTTGCCGCCCTTCCATTGATGGCAGTAAAGATAAGCAACCCACCAATCCTGCTGCCGTTTGTAGGCTTTGTTCCAGCAGAATACTTTATTCCCTTCGTAGGTGTTGTCAGCTTTGGCTTGGTCTACAGCCTGATTTTCGTGCCGGTTGGCGTAACAGGGGCAAGCAATGCAACAAACATGCTTGCCGGCTTGAATGGCCTGGAAGCAGGCTTGGGCGCAATAATCAGTGCAACAATGATGGCAATAGCCCTTAGCCAGGGCAAAATTGAAGCAGCAATTGTTTCAATTGCCATGCTTGGCGCACTAGTTGCCTTCCTTCGCTTCAACTGGTTTCCTGCAAAGGTGTTTGGCGGCGACAGCCTGACTCTGATGATTGGGGCAAGCATTGCAACGGCAGCCATTTTGGGTGACATGGAAAAAATTGGTGTGCTGCTGATGGCAATTTACTTTGTTGAGCTGGTTCTGAAGATAAGGTTTAACATGCAGAGGGAGGGCTTTGGCATCCCGACAAAAAGCGGAGTATTGAAAGCCCCTAATTACACAAGCAGTGTTACGCACGTGATAATGAGGATGGGCAGATTCACAGAAAAGCAGGTTGTTGCAAGAATCCTGTTGCTGCAGGTTGCTGTTAGCCTGCTTGTGTTTTCCCTCTCTTACTTCAAGCTTTTCTAAAAAAAAGGTGTTTTTTTATGAAACGGAAAGGAAAGGTTTGCCTTGCGTGCAGCGCGGGCGGGCACTTGACGGAACTGCTGCAGCTCAGTGAAGCTTGGAAGGGCAGACCATGCTTCTTTGTTTCAGACAAAAGGCTTAACGCCATTGACTTGGGAAAGCGGGAAAAGGTTTTTTTTGTTGCATGCCCTAGGAGAAACCCACTGCTGTTGCTGGTTAATTTCTTCCAGTCGCTGGCTGTCTTTTTGAAGGAACGACCAGACGTGGTGATAAGCACTGGCGCTGATACGGCAATAGCAACATGCCTTATTGCAAAGGCGTTTTGGAAAAAAGTTGTTTTCATTGAATCCTTTTGCAGGGTCAGAGAACCGAGCCTGAGCGGAAAAATAATGTACACTACGGCAGACCTGTTCCTTGTGCAGTGGTCGGAAAACAAGCTGTTCTTTCCAAACGCGGTTTACGCAGGGAGCGTGTTCTGATGGCAGAAAAAAATCTTTTCCAAAGGCCAAAAAGGAGTGTGTTCTGATGGCAGAAAATTATTTGGAGGCTTGCCCTAAAATTAAGATTTTTGCCAGCGTTGGAACCCATCCTCAGCCATTTGACAGGCTTTTGAGGCAGCTTGACAGCATTGCCGGAAAAAGAAGGCAGGAGATTTTTGCCCAGACAGGAAACAGCAATTACAAGCCACTGCGCTTTCCATTCAAAGATTTTTTGGACGCAAAAGAGTACGATGACAAAATGCAGTGGTGTGATTTGGTGATAAGCCATGGCGGTGCTGGCACGATAATCAATGCCCTGCTGAAAAAAAAGCCACTTGTTATTGTGCCAAGAATGCAGCGCTTCAACGAGCACACAAACGACCACCAGGTTGACTTGGCCATGGCTTTGGATGCAAAGGGAAAGGCAATTTGTGTGAAGGAAATACGGAATCTTGGCAAAGCCGTTGAAATGGCAGTTGGCTTCAAGCAGGCACTTACCTCTGAGAGAGCTGGCCTGATAAGGGAGATTAAACTTTTTTTGCAAAGAGTTGAATTAAGTGCAAGGGAGCGGAGGTAAGGGCCATGGAAAAAAAAGGACTTGCCTCAATAATTGTTCTTAACTGGAATGGTATTGGGTTTACCAAGCAGTGCCTTTATTCAATAAAAAACAATACGCTGCACAAGCCTGTTGAGGTAATTGTTGTAGACAACGGAAGCGATAAGAGCAATGTAAGGGCTCTTGGTACGCTCAAAAAAAATGGCCTGATTAACAGGCTTATCCTGAACAGGGAAAACAAGGGCTTTGCCTTTGCCAACAACCAGGGATTCGATGTAGCCAAGGGAGAATACCTTTTCATGCTGAACAACGACACGCTTGTTACAAAAGGCTGGCTTCTCAATGCAGTAAAGCTGATGCAAAGCAGTGAAAAAATGGTCGCTGTTGGCTGCAGGCTTGTTGACTTGATGCCTTACAGGGAGAAAAATTTTGCAATCATGCCTGACAGGGCTGTTAAGACAACCTGCGGCGCTGCAATGCTAATCAGCAAAAAAGCCCTTAAAAGGATTGGAAAGCTTGACGCAGCGCACTTCAGCCCAATCTACGGCGAGGAAACAGACTGGTGCTATAGGGCGAGAAGCAAGGGCTATAAAATAATGGAAACCGACAAGTCAATTGTGGTTCACCTCGGCAGCCAGGACACGAAGAAAGGCCGAGGAAAAGAGGCTGCTTTTGAGCTTTTGAATACGCACAGGCTAAAGGCAATGCTGTTCAACCTCAGCATTCCGCAGTTTTTGGGGCATATGCCAGGCCTTGGCCTGATTTTTGTGAGGGCTGTAAGAAGCGGTATGCTTTTTCCGCTGCTGAGGAGCTATTGGAGCAACGCCAGGAATTCTGCCAAGATTTTGGAAGAGAGAAGGAAACGCAATGCCAAATTGCTTTAGGCTCTGCAAAATCTTCTCGGAACTGCCCAGCAAGCCAAATTACCCAAGGCTTTTGTAAATCCCTTCAAACTGTTTTGCGACTGACTCTATAGAGTAAAGTTGCTTTGCCCTTCTTTTCGCCTTCAGTCCGAGTTCCTTCCTGAGGCGCGGGTTTTCAATCAGCTTTATCAATGCTAGGGCAATGCTTTTTTCGTCTTTCTGTGCTGTGAGCAATGCCGTGTCTGCAACTGTGGGCTGTACTTCCCCACTCTTGGTTGCAACAATTGCCTTTCCTGCAGCCATGCTTTGCATTAATGCTATCGATGTAGTCGCCTTGAAGGCAAAGGAGTGTGCAACTATTTGAGAAGCAGCATAAACTGAAGGGATTTCCCTGCTTGGGATTTGGCCAAAAAAGAAGACACTGTTTTCAAGACCCAGTTTTTCTACAAGCTGTTGCAGCATCTTCCTTGACTGGCCCTCACCAACTATTGCATAGCGCCAGCCCGGATGCTTTTTCACAACGTAGGCCATTGCCTTTATTATGTAGCTGAGGCCCATCGCGTTTGTTTTGTGCAGTGGCTTTGCGCTTACAATCCATTTCCCAGCTTTTTTCGCAAGTTTTGGATGGGGCTTGCTTTTTTTGGCAAATTCTTCAACGTTTATTGCACCAGGCACTATTCGAATTTTTTCCCTTACAATTCCCCAAGGTACAAAGAACTTTTCTGCCACGAAATGGCTCCAAGATACTATGACATCAGGGTTGAGCCTCGGCAGCAAAAGCTTGTTCAAGGCAAAAACTAACTTCAAATTGAGGCTTACCGCCTCATCGCTCAAGTATTCCACTGCCAAAACCAGCGGCTTACCGGAAAACAACTTGACAAAGTGCCCAATTATTCCAGGGAATACGTCATTCTGGGCATGAATTACATTAGGCTTAAATTTCCTTGCAAGCAGCACTGCTTTCCACCAGAGCAAAACATACTCAAACTTGTGCAGGGCGTGGTGCCCAACGGTCGGGCAATGCCAAACCTGAAGGCCAAGGGTTCGCTCCCTTTCTGCAAATTCCTTTCCTCCTGCAGTGAAGACAAAGACCTCGTGCTTTCTTCGCCTCAGCTCCTGCAGGAAGCTGCTTACAAACTGCTCTCCGCCGCCCGAACCATCAAGCGAATAGGTATGAGTAATAAAAAAGATTCTCATTCTGTTATTTTCTGTTTAAAACCTATAAAAAAGTTTTTGTCTAAAAAAAGGGGGCTGGCTTCGAGCTTTGAACCAAAACCATGTTTAAAAATATTCTGCCTTAGTTTCTTTAAAAGGGCTGAGTTATATTGGGCTACTATTCTTTTCAGGCAAAGAGAAGCATACAAAGGTTTGTTTTCACGCCGTACTTTGGCTTAAGGAAGTTCTTCAATGCAGCAGGGCTTTTTCTTCAGTTTGGGCTGCTCAAAAACAGCGGCATGATGGGATACCCATTGAAGCTTAGCTTTGACCCAAGCAGCCAGTGCCAGCTTCAATGTCCATTGTGCCCGACAGGCCAGCATGCAAAGGGAAGAAGCCTTGGCAAGATGCACTTTGGCAGCTTCACCAAAGTTGTTGACGAGCTTGCGCCATGGCTTTACGAGATTGACTTGAACAACTGGGGCGAGCCCTTTTTGAATCCTGATTTAATAAGGATGATTGAGTACTGCCACAGGAAAAGAACGAGGACAAGCGTTAACACAAATTTGAATGCAAAGCTTTCTGAGAAAGGGGTTGTTGCCCTGATCAATTCAGGGCTTGACGTCTTGTACGTTTCAATGGATGGCATAACCCAAAAGACATATGAAAAGTACAGGAAGGGTGGCAACTTGGCAAGCGTGTTGGACAACATTAGGCTGGTTGCAAGAAAAAAGCGGCAATTGGGCAAAAGCAATCCAGTGATTGTTTGGCAGTTTTTGGTGAACAGCTTTAACGAGCATGAACTGCCACGATTGCAGCAGGTAAAGCAACAGCTTGGCGTTGACAGGCTTGCCGTCGGCTTGCTTAGAAGCGATATGGGAAAGGAAATCTTTACGCTTGACAGGGAAAAGGTTGAGGGAACGAAAAAATGGCTGCCTGAAAACGAGAACCTGAGCAGGTATGATTACAGGAAAAAGGAAAGAAAATTAAAGAAGAAGCATTGCCATTTTCCGTGGTTTGTAAGCGTGATAAACTGGAATGGAAGCGTGAGCCCGTGCTGCGCAAGCTACTTTGAAAAATTTGATTTTGGGAACGCGTTTGAGAATGGCTTTAAAGCAGTTTGGAACAATGAAAAGTACAGAGCTGCAAGGAAAGCAATAGCAAGCAAAAAGCCGACAGGCACTGTCTGCGACAACTGCCTTAAGACAGGCTTTATTGACTGAGTGTGATTTGAATGAAAACTGTTTTGGTAACAGGCGGAGCGGGCTTTATTGGCTCACACCTTGTAGATGAGCTTGTAAACCGAAAGCTTAATGTAAGGGTTTTGGACAACCTTGTGGGAGGAGAGCAGAACCTGCGCTATTTCCACAAAGAGGTTGAATTCGTTAATGGAGACTGCTGCAATAGGCTGGACTGCAAAAGGGCAGCAGAGGGAATTGACACCGTTTTCCACTTGGCTGCCCACGCCGCAGAAGGCCAAAGCGTTTTCACGCCGGTCTTTAATGCAAAGACAAACCTTGTTGGAAGCATTACAATGCTTGCAGAGGCAATAAATGCAGGTGTTGAAAACTTTGTTTTTACATCAAGCATTGCCGCTTACGGCAGCCAAAAGAAGCTGCCGATTAGGGAGGACGCTATCCTTAACCCTGACGACCCCTATGCCATAACAAAGAAGGCCTTTGAGGACTATTTGCATATTTACTACCACTTAACTGGAATAAAGCCCTACATCGTCCGTTTTTTCAACGTTTACGGGCCAAGGCAGAGGATGGACGACCCTTACAGGGGCGTTGTCCCAATCTTTGTAAATAAGTGCCTTAAGGGTGAGAGGCCAATAATTTTTGGAGACGGGCTGCAAAAGAGGGCCTTTACCTACATCAGCGACGTGGTCGAGCCGATTTGCGATGTGGTTGGCAGAAAGAGCCTTGTTGACAACCCAGTAAACATCGGAACAGAGGAAGTGCATACTGTAAAAGAGCTTGGCGAGAAGATAATTGAGAAGATGCACGTAAACCTTGAACTGCAGTTCATTGAGGAAAGGACAAGCGATGTCAAGGTAACGTACTGCGACATGGGAAAGGCAAGGAAGCTTTTTGCTTATGAGGCAAAGGTTGGCTTGGACCAGGGCTTGGACAAGACCATTGAATGGGCAAAGAAGGAGGGTCCGCAGGAATTCAGGTACTTTAACTATAGCGAGATTCCGAAGCTGACCAGCAAAACCTATACAACCAAAAAAATTTGATCCAGTATGGCTTTTTCTTTTCCAAAGGCAAGCATTGTGGTTGCGTCCTACAATAACGAGGCAGGGCTTGAACAAGTTCTGGACGCAATGCTTGGGCTGAACTATCCAAACCAATTTGAAATAATTGTTGTTGACGATGGAAGCAGCGACAACACAGTTGAAATGCTGGCAAAAAAATTTGGCAGGGAGAAGAGAATCACCATAATTGCCCACGCCAAAAATAAGGGGGTTTGCGCGGCAAGGAATGAGGGCATTAAGGCTGCGAAATTTCCGATTGTTGTGAATATGGACCACGACTGTATTCCTGAAAGGAACTGGTTAAGGCAGCTTGTTAAGGGCTTTGTGGATGAGGGTGTGGGCGTGGTAAGCAGCTTTGGCTCGTTTGGCGGAACCTCAACAGCTTTTAGAAGGGAATTGCTTGACCAGGTTGGTGGTTACGATGAGAGATTCTTTTACTACAGGGAGGATACTGATCTAACGTTCAATATAATGGATTTGGGCTACAGCTACAGGCTGGTTAAGGCTGATTACCTGCACGACCACAGGGAGGCTAAGCCAAAGGGCCTGGTTGCCACTGCCAAGTATGTCTTGAAGAGGCTGTGCTACCATCAAAATGACGCGCTTCTTTTCAAAAGGCATCCAGTACTTGCGGGAAAGTTTTTGCAGGTGAAGTTTGGCTTCATTGTAAACCCAATAGCTGACTTCAAGGTTGTTGCAAATTTGTGGGAGGGAAGCAGCAAGAAGCTAAACCTTGGCAGCCCAAGGGGAATTGTCCTTATCAGAAACAGGACGCCGCTGCATACAGTGGCAATAGTGCTTCTTGCAATTTTTTACGTTTTTGCAGTAAAGTTTTTTAGGCTGATTGGAAGCATTAAGTTCAGGAAGCTGCTGGTTTAAGTGCTTGGAAGATGAAGATAAAAAAGCGCTATTTTGGGCTGATTGGGATTGCAATCTTTGCATTCATCCTCTATAACCTGGGCATTGGAAAGATTTTGCAGGTCTTGTCAGGAATAAACCTTGTATTCATTGCAGCGGCATTGCTGCTTGGGCTTTCGACCATTTTGCTGAAGGGGCTCAAGTACAAGATAGTTGTGAAAGCGCACAACAAAAATATTTCCTTGCTTGACAGTACCAAGTATTTCACGATAGGGTTTTTCTTGGGCCTTGTTACCCCTGGCAGAATTGGAGAGATTGCCAGGGCGCTTTACGCAAACCAAAAAATTAACTCGCTTGGAAAGAGCATCAGCACTGTTGTCTTTGACAGGGCAATTGATCTCGCAATTTTGATTGCAATGGGTTTTATCGCAGCATTGTTCTTTTCCCTTTCCCTGCAAATCGAGGTAATTCCAGCATGGCTGCTTGCACTTATAGCTGTTTGCTTTTGCATGCTTTTGTTCCTGATTTCAAGGAAAAACATTGCCAGGGTTTTCCTCAAGCCAGTTTTCCAGGCCATTGTGCCGGACAAATTCAAGCAGAAAGCCAAAACAGGCTTTGATGAATTCTACCACTCGATAAGCGAGGCAAAGGAAAACAGGAAATGGCTGGCAACTGCAGTGGGAGTTAGCATTATTACCTGGATAGTTACTGTCTTTACAATATCCCTTTACCTCACATCCCTGAACCTGAGTGTTCCTCTCCACTTCGTGTTCCTGCTGCTGCCAATACTTACACTGGTTGACCTGCTGCCAATCTCATTCTCTGGCCTTGGCACAAGGGAAGCAGCATCCATTTTTTTGCTCTCCTTCTACGGCATTGGGGCAGCTGAAGCGGTTGCCTTCTCTGTGCTGGTCTTTGCAATAGGGTACGTGGTCTGCGCGGCAATAGGCTTTGCCATGTTCGTAAGGGAATCTGCAAAAGTGGACTTGGGAATGCTGCGATAGGCACAGGCCCCAAATGCCAAAAACAGGGCGTTTTCGACTCTTGTACCAAGTTTTATTTTAATCTTTTTTAATAGTTAACCCCCTTATGCAATATATAATATATACTACTGCACTGTTGAGATAAATGCAAAAAATTCTAGTTACAGGCGGCTGTGGCTTCATTGGAAGCAATTTCATTCGCTTTTTCATGCAAAAAGAGCCGGAAACAGAAATAGCCAACCTTGACAAGTTGACCTACGCAGGGAGAAAAGAAAATTTGCAGGACATTGAGGGAAACAGCAATTACACCTTCATTAAGGGAGACATCTGCAATCCAAGCGATGTTGAAAAAGCTATGCAGGGCTGCTCTGCCGTAATAAACTTCGCTGCAGAAAGCCATGTTGACCGCGCCATAGAGGACGCTGATGCCTTTGTTAAGACGAATTTTTTTGGCGTGAGGGTTCTTTGTGAGGAAGCGAAAAGGCAAGGGATTGACAGACTGGTTCAGGTCTCCACTGACGAGTGCTATGGAGAAATCACAGAAGGAAGCTTTAAAGAGACAGATGCATTACATCCGCGCAATCCCTACAGCGCAGCAAAGGCTGCTGGAGAGTTGCTTGCAATGAGTTATTCTACCACGGATGGCTTGCCTGTGATTGTAACAAGGTCAAGCAATAATTATGGACCTTATCAATTTCCAGAGAAAGTAATTCCGCTGTTCATTACAAACCTGCTTCGAAACAAAAAGGTTCCATTGTACGGTGAGGGACAAAATGTAAGGGACTGGCTGTATGTCTTGGACAACTGCGAGGCAATTGAGCTGTGCCTGCGGAAAGGAAAAGCTGGAGAGGCGTACAACGTTGGCGCTGGAAACGAATTGCAGAACATTGAGCTGACCAAGAAAATTCTTGCAGAGCTGGGAAAGGGCGAGGAAATGATTGAAAAAGTGAAGGATAGGTTAGGGCATGATTTGCGATACAGCCTTGACTGCTCAAAGATAGAGAAAGAGCTTGGCTGGAAGCCAAAGACAAGCTTTGAGGAAGGTTTGAAAAAGACAGTACAGTGGTACAAGGAAAGCGAGGAATGGTGGAAGCCGTTGGTGGAGTGAGACTGAGGTGGTTTTATGGAAAAGCTAAAAGGCTTGATACTTGCTGGAGGCACTGGAAGTCGATTGCGCCCCCTAACAAAAGCTTGTAACAAGCATTTGCTGCCTGTTTACAACAAGCCAATGATTTACTATCCCATAGAGATGCTGAAGTCTGCCGGTGTCAAAGACATAATGGTTGTTACCGGCACATACCATGCAGGCGACATTTTTACGCTGCTTGGCAGCGGCAAGGATTTTGGAGTCAAGTTCACCTACAGGGTGCAGGACGAGGCAGGTGGCATTCCCTCCGCAATTGCCTTGGCAGAGGATTTTGTCGGCAAAGACAAATTCATTTCAATCAACGGGGACAACATCGTTTTTGAGTCATTGAAGCCGTTTGCAGAGCAGTTTGAGAAAAGCGATGCAGAGATGCAAGTCCTTTTGTACAAGGGAATAGAGGAAGAGGCGAAGAAGTCAGGCGTTGCAGTAGTTGAAGGAAGCAAGGTTGTTGAAGTAGTTGAAAAGCCTGCTGAGCCGCCGAGCCGAAACATAATTGTTGGAATTTACTTCCTCAGCCCAAATGTGTTTGACATTATTAGGAAGCTGAAGCCTTCTGCCAGGGGCGAAACCGAGATAACGGACGTGCAAAGGCATTATTTGCAAAAGGGAAAGCTTTCTGCTGCCATGCTCGAGGGAAACTGGCTTGACGCAGGCGACTTCGAGGACTTGCTTAACGCAAACCTTGAGACCAAAAAGCTGAGTGAAAGCGGAAGAGATTAGTACAAACCTGGATTGGTAAGCTTAAAAAAATGGTTTTAGGAAAGGAATTTATTAACGGAAAAGGAGCTGAAAGAATGGCTGCTGAAGGAGATTTTTGGAAAGAAAAGCGCGTTTTGGTGACAGGCGCAGACGGGTTTATTGGCTCGCATTTGACCGAAGCACTTCTTGAAAATGGTGCCGAGGTAAGCGTGTTCATTAAAGGAGATAGCCAAACAACTTTTAGGAAAAGCAGGCTTGGCAATCTGGATGCAGTGCAGGACAGGATTGCGCATATCATCAAGGGAAACATTGGAAGCGAGGACAGCAAAACCCAGATAAAAGAAAACAACCCCGAGATAATCTTTCATCTGGCTGCAGAGGCCTATGTGCCCTTTTCATTTGACCACCCGCTGGAAACGCTGAAAACAAACCTCATTGGCACATTGAACGTGCTGCACGCTGCAATGGACCTGAAGAACGTAAAGCAGATTGTTTGTACAAGCAGCAGCGAGGTCTACGGCACGGCAATGAAGGACAAGATAGATGAGCTGCATCCGCTTAACCCGACTTCGCCCTACGCTGCCTCAAAGGCCGCAGCAGACAGGTACTGCTACAGCTACTGGAAGACATACGGGCTGCCGATTGCGATAATTAGGCCGTTCAACACCTATGGGCCAAGGCATACGTATGATGTGATTCCAAAGTTTATACTGCTTGCTCTGCACAACAAGGAATTGACTATTTATGGAAGCGGAGAGCAGAGCAGGGACTTCACCTATGTGAGTGACACAGTTGAGGGCTTTTTGCTGATGGGCAGCAGGAAGGAGGCAATTGGCAAGGCAGTCAATTTTGGGAACGGAAGGGATTACACAATCAATGAGACGACCGAGCTTATCAAGAGGCTGAGCGACAGCAGCTCCAAAATCGTTCACATTGAGAAAAGGGCTGCTGAGGTAAACAGGCTTATCTGCGACTACAGCCTTGCACACAAGCTGTTTGGGTGGGAGCCAAAGGTTGGCCTTGAAGAGGGATTGAGAAGGAATATAGAATGGGAGAGACAAAGGTTGACAAAACAGCAGTAATTGACGAAGGCGCAAAAATCGGGGAAGGTACAAGCGTCTGGGCTTTTGTGCAAGTTGGCAAGAACGCAGTGGTAGGCAGGAACTGCGTTCTTGGGAACGGCTGCTACATTGACAGGGAAGCAAAAATTGGAGACAACGCAAAGGTAATGAACAAGGCCCAGGTCTTCAGGGGCTGCTCTGTTGGCAATAATGTTTTCATTGGCCCTGGAGCGGTAATTGCAAACGACAAGAGGCCAAAGCATGATACTGAGAGGAAATTCAAGGGCTGTGAGTGGAACATTGGCAACGATGTTTCAATTGGCGCAAATGCAGTGATTTTGCCTGACGTCAACATTGGAGAGTTTGCTTTGGTCGGAGCTGGAAGCGTGGTTACAAGGGACGTGCCAAAGCACGGACTCGTTTACGGCAACCCGGCAAAGCTGCATGGCTTTGCATGCGAATGCAGGGAGAAGATGGCTCTTTTAAGCAAGGACGAAAAAGAGGCAGTACTGCAGTGTGAGAAGTGCAAAAAAGAGATAAGGATTCAGGCAGAATTGCTCAGCCGAATCGAGTAAGGCGGTTTTTTAATGCAGGAAAACGAACATTTTGGCAAAGCTAGCAGCTGGCTTTTGCACAGTGGGATACAAAGGGATAATGGCGCATTCTGCGCATGGTTTGACCTGGGCAAGGGCAAAAATTCTTTTGAATACAGCGAAATAACAGGCTATGGCATTACCTCGCTTGTCTTCCTAAACAGCATCAAGGAAAACAGCCTACTGATTGAAAGGGCAAAAAGGGCAAGCCAGTGGCTTAACAGCCATGCCATTTCCAGCGAAGGAGCGGTACTTGCAAGGAATTACATGAGGTGGGAGCAGCCCAATGCAAAGTTTTCATTTGAGGGCGGAAACTGCTTTGCGTTTGACGCAGGCATTGTACTCAACGGCTTAGTAAATTTGTACAGACTGACGAAAGAGCAGGAAATGCTTGAATATGCACTGAGGGTTGGAAACTTTTTGATTGAAAAAATGTTTGAAAACGGAAAAATGCACGCCATATACAACGTGAAGAGCGGGAAAGCTGCCGATTCCAAGGAAAAGTGGAGCACACAGCCTGGTTCCCTTTATGCAAAAATTTCTGTTGGGCTGCTTGGGCTGTCGGAAATGGCTAATGAAAAGAAGTTTGCTGAAGTGGCAGGTTTGCTTTGCGAGAATGCTTTGGCTTTGCAGCAGCCGAATGGCAGGTTTGTGACAAACCAAGGCAATGGAAGCACCCATTTGCATCCTCACCTTTATTCTGCGGAAGGATTATTATTTGTTGGGGAAAAAATGGGGGAGAAACGCTTTATTGATGCTGCGGAAGGGGCTGTCAGTTGGGCCTTTGAAAACCAAGCAGAAAACGGCGGCGTCAATGCCTTTTTTTCAGGGAAATGGAACCAGAGCCAGAGAAGCGATGTTTTGGCGCAGTTGCTGAGGCTTGCCCTTGCCTTGAAGGCAAAAGGCAGGCTTGAAGGCGTTGCAGATGAGAAGTTGACAAGGCTGGGGGAGAGGCTTTTGCAATTTCAGCACGAAAGTGGGGGCTTTTTGTACGGCAAAGAGCTTGATTTGAAGGAAAGGAATTGCGTTAATGCCTGGTGCACGATGTTTGCATTGCAAGCCTTGCACTGGCACAGCACAGGAAAAATTGATTTTGCCAAAATTATTTAGGTGAAAAAGAACATGCAGGAAAAAACGGCGATAGTTTTTGGGACAAGGCCTGAAATAATAAAGCTTGCTCCTGTAATCAAGGAATGCCAACGGAAAAAAATGCCGTTTTTTACTATTCACAGCGGGCAGCATTACTCTCATGGAATGGACAGGGTTTTCTTTGAGCAGCTTGGCTTGCCTGAGCCAGACTACCAGCTGGCGGTTAAAAGTAGTGCTCCATACATGCAGGGCCAGCACACTGGCAGGATGATGGAAAAGATAGAGGAAATCATGCTGAAAGAAAAGCCCCGCAATCTGCTGGTTGAAGGTGACACTAACACTGTGCTCGCCAGCAGCCTTGTTTCTGCAAAAATTGCCACTGTAAAGCAGCTGGTTGACTTTTCTCCAAGGCTTGGGCATGTTGAGGCATGCCTGCGCAGTTACGACAAAGGAATGCCGGAGGAGATGAACAGGGTTTTAGCAGACCATTTGTCTGACTTCCTTTTTGCCCCAACTGAGGGAGCAAAGCAGAATGCCTTGAAGGAAAATTTGGCAGAGGAAAAGATTTTTGTTACTGGCAACACAATTGTTGACGCCTTGCATTCGGTGAAGCATGAGATTAATAAAAGTGAAGCAATGTCAAAGCTTGCTGTGAGGGAAAAGGAATTTGCGCTGCTTACCCTGCACAGGCAGGAAAATGTTGATGACAGGCTAAGATTGCAGTCAATCCTAAAAGGCATTGTGCTGTTTAGCAGAAAATCTGGCCTGAAGGCTGTTTGGCCTGTTCATCCGAGGGCGAGGAAAATGATTTCAGCATTTGGCATTAAGGTTCCACCAGGGATTACAATGATAAAGCCATTGGGCTTCTTTGAGTTCTTGTCTTTGGAAAAGAACGCTGCAATTGCTTTGACTGACAGCGGCGGAGTGCAGGAAGAAGCCTGCATTTTTGGAACGAAGTGCGTTACGCTCAGGGAGAATACTGAGAGGCCTGAAACCGTGAAAATTGGGGCAAACGTAGTAGCAGGCTGGAAAGCCGAAGAGATTGCAGGGCATGCCTTGGAAATGCTTTCAAGCAGCGGAAAATGGGAACAGCCTTTTGGGCAGGGCGATGCAGCGAAGAAGATTGTCAATGTTTTGCTGGAGGAATCAAAATGAGAATTCTGATGCTCAACCCCCCTTTTTTTCCGAAATTCTCTAGGTCTTCTCGTTCACCAGCAGTTACCAAAGGCGGTACGATATATTACTGTATTTGGTTAGCTTATGCTACCGGTGTCCTGGAGAAGGTAGGGCACAAATGCAAATTGGTTGACGCGCCGGCCTCTGGGAAGGGCTTGGAGGACGTGCTTGAAATTGTTCGGGAATTCGGGCCTGAAATGGCTGTTTTGGATACAAGCACTGCAAGCATAAAAAACGATGTAATGGTTTTGGAAAGGGTTAAGGAAATTGCTAATTGTTTTGGCGTGCTTGTTGGAACGCATGTGAGTGCGCTGCCAAAGGAGACAATGGGGATGAGCAAGGAGATTGACGCTGTTTGTATTCAAGAATATGACTATACTTTGTGGGAACTTGCGGAAGAGGTTGCAAAGAAAAAGCCAAACCTTGCAAAGGTTAAGGGAATTGCTTTTAGGGAGAAGGCAAGGAATTTAAAGGGAAAGAAGGGGAAGGTTGTTGTTAATCCTTTGAGGGAGAAGATTGCTGATTTGGATGAATTGCCTTTTGTGAGTTCTGTTTACAAGAGGCATTTAAATTACAGGGACTACTTTTATAGCGCAAACCTCTGGCCAGAGGTAACCATTGTTTCCGGAAGGGGCTGTCCCTTCAACTGCAAGTTTTGTAATTGGGTGCAGAACCTGAATCCGGGGCCTTACAGGAAGAGAAGCGTTGAAAATGTTGTTAGGGAGTTTGGGTTTATCGAGAGGAATTTTCCTCTCGTGAAGGAAGTGTTTTTGGAGGACGATACCTTTACTGCTGACTTTGAGAGGGTTAGGGAATTCTGCAGGGCAAATGTTAAGGCAGGCTTGAAGGTCAAGTGGAGCTGCAATGCAAGAGCAGACGTTCCCTTGGATGTCTTAAAGGAG
>JAUWWX010000131.1 GCA_030616665.1 archaeon
ATTGGGTGAAGGAAAAGAACCTGCCAGACTTGGTTGTGGTTGCGCCTGACGCAGGCAGCGCAAAGCCAAGCACAAAGGTTGCAAAGGCTTTGGGAACAGAGCTTGCAATAATAAACAAGGTAAGGCCAAAGCAAGGCGTAGCAGAAGCAATGAATGTGATTGGCGACGTCAAGGGAAAGAGTTGCGTAATGTTTGACGACCTGATTGACACAGCGGGAACAATCTGTGCTGCAGCCGATGCTCTGAAGAAAGAGGGCTGCAAGCAGGTATCTGTATGCGCAACCCACGGGCTTTTTTCTGCTAATGCCATAGAGCGGATTGAAAAAAGCGGAATTGACCATGTTGTTGTAACTGACTCAATAGCTGGCAATGACCAAAATGGCGGCAAAATCAAAGTTTTGCCGGTAGCAGACCTTTTCGGCGAGGCCATTCGAAGAATCCATGAAAATGAATCGGTAAGCAGCCTGTTCAAAGGGCTATAAACCCAAATATAAAGGTTTTAATACTTCTTTGCCCCTATACAATAAGTGGTCTTTTTATGGGCGAAAACCAGATGGTTGGAATGCTGTTGCTTGGCCTGGCAATTGGCAGCTTTATCCCAAGGGTTTTGCCTTCTCCTGGAGACATGCTCAACCCGTTCATGCCATTCCTTGGCTTTTTGTTTCTGGCTGTTGCCATCGTGATGTTTGTCAAGGGCTGATTTGTGGCAATCGCCTTAACAGGCTTCGTCAAACGCTGATTTTTTTTCTTCACTGCTTCACCAGTACGAGTTCCCGAAAGCCTTTTAAAGCAGAAATTCCTTATTGAATCGGAGATGGTTTGTTAATCATTAAGGCATCAATTTTAAACAAGCAACCGAAACAGGCTCACCTAGCTAATAGGTAAAAAAAAGGTTTTGGTTGCAGTTTAGCCATCTCCAAACCAAAACTATTTTAGCCATGGGGCCCATAGACCGGCATTATTTCGGGATAAGAGACCCGCCTCTTTTGGGGCAAAAGAATAAAAAGAAAAAAAGCAATTTAATATTGTATGTTTGGAAAGAAAACAAGCCCCCACAGGCGGCTTAAAAGAAGCCTCCTAAAGCTTCCCCCAAAAAATTACATGATGGCTTCTGGGAAAACAACCATGGCTTTGAAAACAAGAAAGGCCTTGGACAAAATGGGTATTGATGATGCTAAAAAGAGGCGAAGAATTCACCGCATAGTACAGCAGCGTATTTTTGGGAAGGACAAAACAGGGCGCGACTTTGCCAGAACAAGTTTTCAGCTTGGATTGGCTAACGCGGCGATAAAAGCAGGCAGACCTGAGAGGGGTATGCCCAGGCTGACGACAGCGCTTTCAGTGCTTTCCAGAGAATTGGGTGGTCAAGCAAAACTTGACGAGTTTATGGCTTTGTTTAGCTCGTATTTTGTAAGGCTTAAGCCAAGGAAAAAGAAATGATTGCTTTCCAAGAAAACAGCATTGCCAAAAATTTGAAACTCAAACTAAAGGAGCAAGCCCATCAAACCAAATTCCGCAAACCAATTCCCTCTCCGTATTTCACAACATCGCTGTATTCACCAATTGTTAGACCCCTCGCGATTTTGGGATAATCAAACGCTTTCCACATTGGTCTGTACTGCTGCAGAATGTTCAGCCTTACGTCCTTTCCCAAGTTCTCTCCCAACCATTTTACAATTGGCTTTGCACAGCATTCAATATGAGAAGGCATCACAAGCAACCGCACCAACAGTTCCGCATCTTCCCCTGCTGCAAGAAAATTCCTTTTTACAGCTTCAACATAGCCTGGCGCATTACTCAACCTCTTAGCGCATTGATCGTTGAAGTAGCGGAAGTCAAGCAGGTAGACATCAACAACGCCGTGCAACAACTCAGCGGTTTTCTCGCTGTAGTAGGCATTGCTGTTCCAGACAACAGGAATGTTTGCATTGCACAATTGCAGCGACTGCAAAACATTGAGGGTGTAGGGCGTTGGGTCTCCTCCGACAAAGTTCACGTTCCTGCAGCCCTCTTCTTTCTTCTCTTCAATCCAGCGTGCAGCCCTCTGATTGCTCCACTCCTCCCCCAGCTCAGGGTTTACCGATGCTGGCGCATTCTGGCAGTAAACGCATCTCATAATGCAGCCTGCAGCAAAAAGCGTTGCACTTGGAACAAGCTCTGCCTCCTCGCCAAAATGGCTGTGCGCTCCAAACACATGCCATAGCAAGCCGGCTTCACAGAAGCCTTTTTCCCCCTTTAACCTGTTAACCTTGCATTTCCTTTCGCACAACTCGCAGCTTGAAAGAATTTTCTCACATTCCTGGATTTTCTCTTGCAATAGCCCTTTTTCCTTTGCAATTAAGTAGCGCGCTTTCTCCTCTCCATTCACAATTGCGCAGTAGCGTTCAAGGCGTTTAATTGTTTGCATGATGTTTATTGTATTAATTAATTTGTAAAAAACGATTGTTTTGCCTTAACTTTTTTAATTGCTTCCCATTTAACCTATTGTATTGGCAGCTAAGCACCCTGTGTTATGTAGAAGTCAACTAGGTGGTTTTTTTGGCAATTGAATGGCAAAAAGAGAAGCACAGCGACGAAGAAATATTCAAGTCACTGCATCCCCTGCTTGCAGGCTGGTTCAAATGGCGCTTTGGCAGCTTTACTGAGCCACAGCGCTATGCCATCCTAAACATCCACAACCTGCAGAACACGCTAATAACTGCGCCGACAGGCACTGGCAAGACCCTGTCAGCATTCACCGCGGTCTTAAACGAACTCATCTCCCTCTCAGACGCAGGAAAGCTTGAGGACAAAATCTACTGTCTTTACATCTCCCCTCTCAGAGCATTGTCAACAGACATCCATCGCAATCTGACGGTTCCCCTGGAGGAAATTCAAAAGGCTGGAAAAAAAATAAACAAAAAAATCGATTTCAGGATTGCTGTAAGGACAGGCGATACGCCAACAAGCGAGAGAAGCAAGCAGCTGAGGAAGCCTCCACATATATTAATTACCACCCCTGAAAGCTTTGCAATTTTGTTGAACAGCCCTCGCTTCATTGAACACATGAAGGAAATAAAATGGCTTATTGTGGACGAAATTCATTCCCTTGCAGAGAACAAGAGGGGCGTTCATCTCAGCTTGAGCCTTGAAA
>JAUWWX010000092.1 GCA_030616665.1 archaeon
CACAGAGATCGCAGAGAAAAACAATAGTAAATCGTAAATAGTAAATTGAAAATGGCCACTGCCTTGCCAGCACGCATGAGAAAGCTTACTTGCTACAGCTTAGGGTGAGAGACTGGGGAAGATATAGTGGGAGAAAAACGATTTTAAACCCGCAAATAATTTGCCCTCTTGTACATTTCTTGTTTGTTAATCTTTCCACTTCAATGCTTGACAATGGAGACAACAACATGTTATATTATTGGTTAGGACAACCTTCTTGTCCTGAAAGGAGGTGTTGTTATGTCAAGATTTTTGCAGGGCGCCGGAAATATCCTCCAAAAGGTATAACCACAGCCCTCCGGCGAGAGTCGGTGCGAGGTAGGCCGACATGGGCAAGCGAACCGAGCATGATTCGGTGATGTGGATGGCTTATTGCGGGATTGTTTTTCCAACTGTCTCGCGCTAGACGGGGATACCTCAAAATTGCCTCGTCCGCTGTAGATATCAGAGCATAGGTAGAGCCGGTCAGTTCGACCGGCTCTACCTATTCATGAACCTTTAATGACAAAAGTTACACTTATCAGTTTTAGTAAAATAGAATAATGAAATCCGAGGGTTACGTAAGGCTTTTTTCCTATGCAATCGCATCAAGGGCTGCTACGTCCAAATAACCAGGGCGACGAAGTAATTTTAACAGAGCTTTGGAATCAAGAGTGCCCTCCCATATTTGAATAACTGCTTCACAAAGAGTAACGTGAGTTATTAAGCATAGCCCACCAGCAACCGCGCGTTCGATTGGTAACCTGTCGAAAGCAGGTTTTCCCAACGTTACCATGCCAACCGGATCAAGATGCGCAGCTTTGGCCTTCACTTCAAAAGCAGCATGTAGATTTATAGTACCATCTTCGCTCCTTTTTGTTTTGCACTCAATCACAAGCAACCCACCCTTGAGAGGTATGGCTAAATCTGGCTCAGCACTTCTGCCCATATCTTGTTTTCTAGCTTTAGGGTATATTATTCTAAGCAACGCTAATGTTGCATCATCAAAATCAGTACCAAGAGAATTGTAGACATTTTCAATGAGTTTGGGGTCATAACCTATGGTTGCTGCCCGATTCATATGCTCAATTTGAAAATGTTTGCTGGGCTGGTCAAGATATAGAATTACTGCTTTGCGAAATAAAGTCGCTCTAAGCATAGATTGAAGAAGCCTAGCTATTTCTTGAATATCTGCTTCCAATAGTTTCGAAAGATTGCTGAAACCATTGTCAACAAGTCTTTGTGCCCGAGTTCTTCCAAATCCTTTTACATCACCCAATCGCGCAATGACAAATAACTCAACCGTATCATCTGTCGCACCATGTTCTAATCGTTTTGCCATATGGCGAAGCCATCTTCTTAATTCCGGATTTGCCTCAGCTCCTCGGATGTTTTCTATCGAAGCTGCAGCCTGTAACATCCACGCCATTCTACTTGCAAGACCACGAACATTTCCTGCACTAACGTAGCGACCCATCTTAGCCAAATCGCTAAAACTTGTATTATTGATGTATCTCCAAATACAAGCTGCACTAAGTAAGCTCCTTTTGTAGTCTTCGAAATCATTTCCCGTTGCAAGCCCTAAGAAGTCCTTTTGCGCATTGAGCACAGGCCTAAAATCATCATGCTGGTGCACAAAGAGCAGTATTATGTTATCTACTGAGGGCGCCAAATCTTTGCAAGCAGAAACAAGTAATAGAATTGGCTTTTCAAATTGTTCACGTCGGGACCATTCGAATGTTGCACTCACCCTTTTCAGACGATCAAAAAGTATCTTGCCTGTTTGGGGAAGAACACCCGATGCAGCTGTTGCTTTGCCCAAATTAGTAGCATTTAGTTGCCTGTTGGTTTCCCTCTTAATCATTGCGTTATCTTCAAGCTCAGACAAAGCATTTGGTACTTCGCTGGCAGAAAAAAGCTCTACATCCCTCGATAGATAACCATGAAAGGAAGCTTTAAAAAAGATCCCGAGACCTTTTTCTGATTCTGCAATTTTCGCAACGACTGCCTGGAGAATCACTTTACTTAAATTTTGTCCTGCTAACGAACTCAAGATTTCATCAGGCTGACCTTGAAGATACCTCTTGTACCTTTCCAACTCTCCACCGTTTCTGGCTAGCAATATACTTTGCCCTTCTTCCTGTAAGCCCCTGCGGCCTGCGCGACCAGCCATATTCATATATTGCGAGTTGTTGATATACTCCGGTATCCAACTACGCAAACACTTATCAAATAAGGCCGTTTTAATGGGAAGGTTCACACCTGCACTAAGTGTAGGTGTAGCAAAAAGCAAATCTATCCTACCATCTCGAAATGCTCCTTCGATAAATCGCCGTTCATCCAGTGATAGGTTGGCGTTATGAAAAGCAATACCTTTAGGAAGCGTACGTCGTAATACGCGTGTGATGGGATTTCCTTCTGTGCTTTCATCAAGTTCATTCACAAGTGTTTCACAATTAGGGCGTGATACTCGTAATTCTGCTGCTTGCCTTGCTAAATCCTGTGCATCATTCTTGGTTATGCAAAATATGATTGCCGGCAAGCCACCATCGGTTTCAAGAGTTTGAATAACCTGAAGCGTTTGCGTTGTCTGGTGGCTGGATTGGTTTAATGTCAACGTTTTATTGGTGTCCCGGTCGATTTGGTATCTACCTTGTTGACTCCATATTTGTTCAATGAGGGGTACTGGTCTTTGATCTATTGTTACACAGGTTGCCTTTAGCCAACCAGCAATATCATTTGGATTGGGAATCGTTGCAGAGAGTCCGATGATTTGTGAATCTGGAGATTTAAGGCGAATCCAAGTAAGAAGAGCTTCAAGTATTCCACCTCGCGTTTTGTCTCCGACCATTTGCAATTCATCAACAATAATAAGAGATTTACGTTGAATTTGATCGGGACGGTCAAGTAACAAGTGGTACCATTTCTCATAAGTTGCAACAGTTAATGAAACACTCGTCGCAACTGTCTCCTCTGTTACTTCATCGCCAGTTGCAATCGTTGTGTGACAAAAGAAGTTCTCATCCCTTGAATAACTTTCCCGAAGCGTAATATATTTTTCATATGCGAGAGCCTTATGTGAAGTCAAGATAACAGATCCACTTCTGGATATAGCATGCTGCAAAGCAGCCAATTCACCTACAAGTGTCTTACCGGATGACGTTGGCGCCATCACTACCAGATTTTCTCCCTTGAAAAGACCTGCTTTTATTGCCTTCTCCTGTAATGGCTCTAAGCTAGTGATTCCTCGGTCCTTCAATGCATTAACGGCAAATTCTGGAAGACCTATCTTTATAAGATCTTTGATATTCATGTCTATTTCCCTAACCCATCTTTTCCACAGAAAACCAACGGCAACTCTCTCGGACTCAGATTCCTCCCTGTTGTTTCCCCACAGATAGCTTGTTTGGAAATTATACCCATTTGGTCAATAACTGCAAGATTTAATTCGCGGCTCAATTCACAAAACCACTATCCCCATCAAGGTAACTTTACACTAAGCCCTGAATTAGGGCCTGGTGGTAGTCCCAACGCTGGTTCAATCCCAATGCTACTGCGCAGATCTTCAAGCAACACTTTTGCATCGATTCTGTTACCAATCATTTGTTCCGATTCTGCCCGTGGGTTTCTTACCTCTTTTGCCCTATAAATTTCCACTTGTTCAATTCCGTCTGCAATTGCTCTCAAACATAACCCGCGGGCATAAAAACGGTTGAACTCACCCTCTGCAAGCATGTCCGCAGCATTGACTGGCACTCTGACGATGGAAGTTCCCCCAGTCGGCCTTCGCCTCTCCTTTGTTTTATTTAATCTTCCATTTTCCCGCAACCTCTCAGCCAGCCACACGTCATCATAATTACCTATCGCTTCCCTCAAAAGCTTTTCATAGTCCTGTTGCCCTACAGGCGACAAATGGGAGCTTATATAAAGCCTGCTATTTGACACATCCAGATCAAGTTCTCCAAGCATATAGCTCCGCGTCCTTCCATCAAGATTTACCAAGTTCAATCCCATAATCATCTCCTTTTGCCAAACTCCTGTTTTCTAATCTTTCCCTTTCACCCCACAAACTACCACAAACCCACAATTCTCGTCAATTAAATTCGTCGTTCGGTACACGAAACGTCTGCCAAATTGGCACAGTATCCCGGCGAGAACTTGCTTCTAAGTCCCGCTAACGCAAATACTTGCCGTTTTTATCCTCCCGGCACGCTATTTGCATATTCTGTAAATAGAACGTTTTAGCTGGATACTCGTAAAATCTTTGAAAGGGAAGATTTACAATGAAATTCGACAAATTCACCATAAAGGCCCAGGAAGCCCTGGCCACCGCTCAACAACTCACGATGGCCAAATCGCATACTGTCCTGTCGCCTTTGCATTTGCTAAGTGCTTTATTGACAGACGATAACGGCTTGGTGCCGATGCTCCTGCAGAAAATCGGCACGAGCATCTCGCGCCTGCGGGATATGACCGAAAGTGAGCTGCGTCGCCTGCCTCAGGGCACAAGCAGCGGCCAGATAATGCCCGAGGCAGCGTGACAGCAGGTAGGTCGCGACGCTCAGCTCGGGGGTGCCACGAG
>JAUWWX010000102.1 GCA_030616665.1 archaeon
GCGAAACACAAAAACAAATGAAAAAATTAAGAAAAATAATGGAACTAATCTGAGGCTAGTATCCAAACTTTTTGTTTAACCTTTTGTTGGAGGGGTATTGCTTTTACAACTGTTTAGTTTGCGGGTGCGTTGGCTATGCAGTCGGCTTTTATGGCTTCATCTGCAATTTCATTGCATCTTGAAGCAGGTTCTCCACGCACTAAAACCATAGCACGAATGCACTTGTCCTTATCATCCTGCGGTAAGTATGTGCAACTAGTGATTGGTCCAGGTTCACTGCTAATAGGGGTAACCCCCCCAGGGCCTACGGAACTGGTTATTTCTTCGCTTCCAGAAGCTGCTGTGCCTGTTTGAGCGAATCCAATCATTGTTATTGCTGCGCACTCCCCTAGTTCATCAAAAACTTCCTCGTATTGTTCCATATCTTGGCTGCTGGGGCCGCCGTTCATTGACTCGGCTTTTCCTGTTGAAAGGTCAACCCTTACTTGTGCGTCCCCCACTGATAGCATGCTGCATTCTGGGTCAGGGATTGTCTCA
The DNA here is from genome assembly GCA_030616665.1 of archaeon. Classification (GTDB taxonomy): domain Archaea; phylum Iainarchaeota; class Iainarchaeia; order Iainarchaeales; genus JAFCCL01. The sequence goes on from JAUWWX010000102.1 coordinate 538, forward strand.
AGTTTGTAGTGGACTATGTACACGTTCTCTGATTCCTTTTCAGCACTTTTTGAAAGCGTTATCTGGCAGCGTTTGGCCAATGCCCCCATTTGTTGAATCATTGCCTCTATTTGCTGCCTCTGGCTTTCTGTAGGCTCTGGTACCGTTTCTCCCTCTCTTTCGGCGATTTTCTTGTAGCCGCTGTAAAATTTGTCAAAAGTGCATTGGTCTGCTCTCTGCATGTTGTCAACAACTTTTGAGATAAGCCTAACCTCTGGCAGCTGGTCTGCTAATGCAATTGCCCTTGCCTCCGGATCTGTTTGCATGCAACCACTTAGTGCAACCGTTGCAATCAGCAGCCCGATAAACAAAATTGCTATTTTCATTTTACTTATTATAGGTTTTAGTTCTATTTAAGCAATTGCTTGGGCTTAGTTACCCATTTATTCATTACGTAATACTATTATATTATAGTAAAAAGTTCGGCTGAAAAGGCTTTGCCTGCGGAACAGAAAAACAAATGAAAAAACTAAGAAAAATAGTGGAAGGAAAACTATAGAGAAGACAAGGAAAGTTTCTTGGAAAAAAGAGCGTAAAAAGGGATTGGGGGCAAGAAAGCCTTTAAATAAAAATTCACCCCTCCTTAATTCTATCGTGGCTTTTGGGATAAGGAATGCAATCAGGGCAGATTTGCCTGTTTGTGCAAAAATCCTTTTGCAGGAGTTCAACAGGGTTGGCGAGCACTGGTCGCCTTCAACAGCCAAAGCCAGGGTTTTGGAGATCTTTGAAGCCAATCCCGAGCTTTGCTTTTGCCTTGTGCTCGACGGAAAGGTGATTGGCCTGTTTTTCGGCCAGTCCTTCGGCGGCGATGTCGGCAGCCGCCTTTACCTCCTGGATTTTGCGGTTGAGTCAAGGCACCAGGGAAAGGGCTTTGGCCTGAAAGCCCTTCGCTTCATCGAAGAGTTTGCAAAAGAAAAGGGCTTCAAATCGCTTTTGCTTGACACAAACCAGAGGAAAAAAGCCATCAAAATATACGAAAAATTCGGCTTCAAAAAAACAAACTACGTCATAATGAACAAAAAGCTGTGAAAAGGTTTCTGGAGGCAAAGGAAAAGGTAAAATACCTGCTCTGCCATACTTTTTCTATGAAGAGGTCTGACAAGAGAAGGGCTGTTAAACGAAAGCAGCGAATGCAAAGGGTTTTGCACAAGCAGTACAGGGGTGCAGGTAAGCCTCGGGCTTCCAAGCCCAAAACCTTTGTCATGTCCCCCTTCAGAATCGAGTCAAAGGGCGAGATTAAGAGGAAACGACCTCTTTACGAGGAATTAAAAAAGATGGCAAGGAAGGCAATGGCAATAAAGCACGGCAAAGCCGGGCTCCCTGAAGTGCTTCAAGTCCTTGGCGTTGCAACAAAGAGGCCCTACGGCCTTGTTTTGGATGTTGTCCAGCTGCCTCTAATGGCCACAGACCCTGTTGTCGGCCCTTTCTTTCGCACGCTTTTTAACTTCTACAGGGCCGGAAATCCTGCCGCTTCAAGAGCTGCCCACCTTGAAAGCATTCAGTTGGTTAAGCAGCTTAGGGGCCTTGGCTTTAAGGTTGCGATTCAACATACAAGGGAGAAGGAGAGGAAGAGCTTTGTGAGGGCTGCACAAAGGGCAGGGGCTGTCAAAATCAGGGAAAACCCTGATGCCTTGAAGGGCCTTGGAACAACTTGGGCAAGAGACCAGTGGATAAAGATTGCCGGCAAAAGAGAAAAGCCAAAGACAGACATGAGATCCATGCTTTTTGGGCCAGAGCATCATTTTGGCGAGGGCGGCTCAATGATTCAGGTTGGGCCAAAAGAGTTTGCAGTGATTGAAAGCCTTTCTCAAGACCCAAGGCTGCGGCACTACTCAAGGCTTGGCTACCGCTTCCAGCTGCTGCCCCAAGCCACTGTCTTTGACCGACCCCTAACAGACTTTTTTGGAACTAAGATTTACACTATGACGCCTCACATCGATGTCGCGATTGGCGGAATCCCGGAGAAAAAGATTGCCGCAGTTGACCCCAACTACTTTGGCGACCACAAGCCAAGCATTCAATCGATGCAAAGGAACCTGGGAGTGAAGCTCGTGTTTGTGCCAAAGGCCGAAGCAGACAGGCACCCTGCAAACTTCTTGCCACTGGGCCAAGGCCGCGTCTTAGTCGACAGCGGCGCACCCAAATTCATTCAAGAGCTGAAAAAAGCAGGAATTGAAACAATTCCAACAGCAGTGCCGTTAAACGCGCTGGCAAGCATGAAAGGCGGATTACACTGTTTGTTCAACGAATACTAAAAACTTGTAAAAAGGTTTTGGGGGCTGGCAAAATTCTTAAAACAAGTTGTATAAGGAGATAGATTGGTTGGGAGGAAAATGGACTATATCAAAAAAGCAAGGGCCAGCGAGGCCAAAATAGATACCAAAACAAGGCCTTTGTTGCACGGAGATGCTGCTTTGCTTCCATTTCGAAGATTTGTTTTTGTTGAACCCAAACTTTTTCCAGATGCAAATGTTTACCAAGCAGTCCACAAAACAGCCAAGACAAAGGATTTTGGGGAATATCAGGTAGAGCACTCGCATAGTGCTGATGAAACCTATTTGTTTATCGGCAACAACGAAGATTTGACTGGCCTCAAAGCAGAAATGGTAATTGACGGCGTTAAACACGCTTTTGATTCCCCTGCATCTGCCTTTGTTCCAAAAGGTGTAAAACACAAATACCGCTTTTTGGAAGGCAGTGGCCTGATGGTGGTAACGCTTCTAAAGAAAAAATACGGCTTTCAGAAATGAAGAAAAACGCCCGGCGGAAAAACCAGTAAAAAGCTTTTGGGCCACCAATTTTAGTAGCATGAATCCAAAAAGAAGGTCGCTTAGAAGGGCTCGGCGGTTCAGAGCGGTTCGCAAAAAGCCAAAGTACGCCCCCAAGCCAAAGCCTGTTGCCAAAGTAAGACGCGGCAGCCTCAAGTTGATGGACCTCCTTGGTTGTTTCCAAGCGCGCCTTGCTGCTGAGCAAAAGCCAACAAACACGCCTTTGAAAAACATTCCAATTTACAAACAGGCTGGCTGGATTGTGCAAGCTTTCAAGGAAAGCAACAAAAAAGGCTTTGATTTGAATTGCATTGCAAAGGTTATTCTGCCAGCAGTTAAGCTGAGGCCAGGAGAGTTTGCGAAACAGTTTGGCTACGATGCAAAATTATTTTTTGCCGGATTGGGCGAAAACACCGAGTTTTTCTTCAAAGAGGTTGGCAGGGCAGGAAAGCTCAAAAAATTTGTTTCAAGGACCCATGTCAAGGGCTCTTTTGCGTTCTGCGATTGCAAAGCCCTTGCAAGAGGCCTTGGCCAAAACGTTGACCTCTTCTTTGAGGGCCTGGACAGGATTGGCTTTTTTCGTTTTGGCAGGGAATTAAAAAAAGACAACGGCAGGAAAAGGAAGGCCTTTTTGCTGGGCCTAAGCGAGGCTCTTGGAAAAGACAGCGAAAAGTTTTTGCAAGTGAAAAGAAGGCTTGAGGGCAAGCCAGCGTAATTTGCTTTTTTCCCAAAAAAACCAGTAAAAAGGTTTTTGGGGGGCAAAAGGAAGAATTGGAAACTTAATTTGGAAACCTCAAAACCACTCTTTTGGCTGGCCGCTTTAGGTATTTTTCTGGATACCCTAAATCCCTTACTGCCCACCTATACCTGTTTTTTGCACGCCCTTCAGCGTTTTTTGAA
>JAUWWX010000130.1 GCA_030616665.1 archaeon
AATAGTTATAATCCTGTGGTTTGGCTGGATAAACGGCATGCACACGTTCAAAAAGCTTGTTTTTCCTGAACCGGTTCCACCTGAGACAATCATGTTCATCTCGTATTCCATCATCATCCAAATCAGTGCCATTACCTCTTTGTTTGCTGTCTTGTTGGTTATGAAATCTGTCACAGTCCAGGGCTCCCTCCTAAACTTCCTGATGGTAATGGTATTTCCGATGCTGCTAATCGGGAACAGCGTGGCGTTTGCCCTGTCCCCAGTTATAAGGTGAGCGTCCAGCAGCGGGCTTAGGATGGTTATCTGCTTTCCAATTCTTCTTGCAATTATGCTGCTGTAGTTCTCTATCTCGTCCTCGTCTTTCATTTTCACGTTTGTGAGCAGCCAGCCATATTTTTTGTGGAAAACCCATACCGGAACCTTGCTGCTGTTTACAACTATCTCCTCCAAGTTTGGGTCTGCGAGAAGCAACTCTATTTTGCCCAAGCCAAGCATCTCATTCAACAAAACCGTGATAAGCAGGTCTTTGGTTTCTTCCGGCATGTCAGGCAGCTCCCTTTGAAGCAACGCCATTGCCCTTGCCTTGAACTTTTTCCTCGTTTTTTCAACAAACTTTGCCCCAATCTGCCTTTCTGCCCTTACAGAGGTCTCGCTCAAAATGCCTGCCCTCAGGGTGTTGAGCAAAGCAACTGTTCCAGGCCCATAGGTCGGGAAGTTGAGAGAGTACCTTCTTACAAAGGCCTTTTCGTCGTCAATTATATTGACCTCTATTTTCACGCCCTCTTCTTCAATGTTGTATGTTTCAATAACCTTTGCCATCTTGGGCCCTTTCTTCTTCCCGGCATTTTCTGTTTTTTCAGCCATCCTTTGTCGCCTCTTCTTCCTTTGCCGTTTCAGCTCCTTCTTTTTTCATTGTGTTCCCCTACCCTTTTCAGCCATTTTTTATCACTTTTTCTTCTTCCTTCTTCCTTCCTTCTTCTTCCTTCTTTTTTCCTCTTTCTTCCTTTTTTTCTCCTGCGCTTTCCATTTAAGGTAACCCGGATAAATAAGCTTTACTGATCCGATTGGAGGATACCTTAGCCTGATTAGCCTGCTTCTCTCCAATATCTCTGCGCACTCTTGCACATCTTTTTTGCCCATTCCCAACTGCCTTGCGACTTCGTTCAGGTTTATAATGCCTTTAACCTGCACCAATCCCAGCACTCTGTCAAAGCTAGTCTCAATTTTCGCGTACCTTATTTCCTTCTCCTTTCCGACAACCCTTTCCCGCTTTCTCGCAATTATCCCTGTCTTAATGTCAAAGCCCGGCGCAGGCCTGATAAGCTCTGCTGTTGAGCTCTCCTTCTTTGCCTCAATCAGTTGGATAAGCTTTTGAAAGTCCTGCACCAGCCTGCCTCTGTCCAATGTTTGAATGTGGGCAGCCAGAGCGCTGTCAGGAATATGATATTTTTCAAGCAGTTCACCGAGCTTTTCCTCAATCCTGTCAATCTGCTCCTTGCCTACGCCGCTGCCAGCCACCTTTTGCTTTATTGCCTTGTCCACAACATTGCTTACCATTGGCTTTTCCCTGATTTTTTCCACCTCGGCGATTTTTTCCCTAACTTTTTCCTTCCCGGCAATCTTTTCCCTAATCCTTTCTATGATTCTCTCCTTTCGCTTCTTTTTCCTTACCCCTCTAATGGCTTTCCCTTTTCGCTTCCCTCTGGCCTCTTCTTCCTCTTTTCTTTCCTCTTCTTCAATAGCCCTCCTTATGCGTTCCATCCCCTCTCTCTCAATTGGCCTTTCGGCAGGCCGCCTCGGAATATAGGCCACCTCTTCACGCCTTGGAGGCGGCGTTGGGGCAGGACGCGCAGGCTGGGAAGGCTGTGGCGCAGGCTTTGGCATTGCACCCAGTCTTTCAGCAATCTTTTGCAATGCCTCAGCGGCCCTTTTAGCAAACTTTTTCTCTTCAGCCTTTTTGGCTTCCTTTTCCGCTTCCTTTTCAGCAAGCTTTTTTATTGCCTCGGCAGCTTCTTTCCCAACCTCTATCCTTGGAACAGGCCTTTCAGCAAATTTCTCCAGGGCTTTTGCCACCTTTAGCGTTATGCCAACCCCTGCCTGCTTTGCGGCTTTTTGCTCAAGCAGGGCCTTCCTTCTAATGGCCTCCTTCATTTTCGGAGGCAGCCTTGCCATCCTCTTCTCAATAACGTTTTTCTTGATTTTCATTTCGCTGAGCTTTGACTGGTACTCAAACATCTTTTCCCTGAACTGGTTAAAGTCAATCTTTCTCTTGTAGAACGCCCTCTCAAGGTTTTTAATCAGCTTCTGCTGTGCCCCAATCTGGTCCTCCATTGTCAGGGCATCGGTCCAGTTGGCTCCGGCCATTGTTTGCTTTGTTGCCGCTGCAGCCATTTCGTCTGCAATGCCCTTCATTGCGTTAACAAGGTCAAGCATTTCGCTTCTTTTCCTGAACCTTGCCCTCCCCCTTTCTATAGGGGTTACCTCAGCCTTTGGAATCTTTACGCCTGCAGCCCTGACCTTTTTCTCAAGCAGCCTCCTTTCTCTTCCCTTTCTCTTTTCAATCCTTTTCAGGGCCCCGATTCTTGCATCCAATCCCTTTATCTTTTGCCTCATCTCCCTGTCTTCAGCAACCAAGGCCTTCTTCTGCTTCCGCTCCCTCACTGTAAGCTTTTTCTTTTTGACCTTTTTCCTCAAATAGTGCAGCCTGATCCTCTTCCTAATCCGCCAGCCTGCCAAAGCAGCCCTCTTGTGCCTCAGGGCCTCGCCATACCAGCCCCTTGCCCTGCCTGCAATCCTTTCAAGCTTTACCTCCTCTTTTACCTCCTTTTCTGAAAGCTTTTTTATCTCAGAAACGCTCTTCTTGGCAAGGCCTGGCCTTTTGCCCAAAAACATGGCAAGCTCTTTGCCCCTAACCGGTGCCATCTTCGGCAGCCTTACAGGCTTTCTCCTTGCCTTCCCTTTCCTCACAAGCTTTACAACGGCCTTTCTGGCAGCCCTTTTTCTTTTTGCTCTTGCCTTTCTGGCTTTTTCTGCCCTTGGCAAAAAGGCAACCTTTTTTGAAACAGCTGGCTTCCCTTCAGCCTTGGCTGTTGGCAGCATCAAAACCTTTTTTGGCACAGCCATCTCTGCAAGCCTTTTTCCCC
>JAUWWX010000047.1 GCA_030616665.1 archaeon
ATTTGTGTAAGAGCCATTGGAAGGGCTTTGGTTGCCGATTGTCGGCGCTGACGCAGCGGTTACGGTAATTGTGTCGGTGTCTACTGCATTAATGTCTTGGTCGTCATTTGCCATAAGCTTTGGATAGTAGGTTCCTTCAGCGCTGTACTCGTGCGGCTTTGTAAAATAATAAGGTGGTCCTGATACGCTCTCCCCCTCACCGTCGCCGTAATCCAAAAAACAGGTGTTAATTGTTCCATTTCCATCCAAGTCTGAACAAAAACCGGTAAAAGTAACTGTGAGCGGAGAGGTTCCGGTGGTAACATCTTCCAACAAATCAGCTTCCGGTTGCTGATTTGAAATTGTGAGTGTAACGTTCCCTTTTGTTTGCTCTGAGTTGTTATTGTCGGCTACCAAGTTAAGGTCCTTGGCGCCTATAGTAGTGCAGCTAATCACTGCGTCATTTGTGGCACTGTGCGGGTCGCTTATGTCCTTAAATTCAACAATCGTACATTCGGTTGGGTATTCCCAGTAAATGTCGGTGATGCCGTCACCCACATTTGTTGCGCTTCCGTTCAAATCGATGTCTGTGTTCCTATAACCGCTATAAGGTCCTCCGGGAGTTACTGTTGGCGGTGTTGCAAAAATAGCTGGGCTTACCAGAACAAGTAAAACTAACAGGAAGGCAATTTTGTTTATCACTCCCGAACCCCCACGGCTCCTTTGCCAAACGATTTTCTGTTATGTATATGTCATTTCCCCTTATTTTAATAATGGCATGTGAGCTATTTGCTCTTATTATTCTTGGGGTGGTTCTGTTTAAAAGCTTTTTTCTGTTTTGACAGTTTATCAAGCAATTTTCTGTGGTTTTATGAATCTACATAATCTTTTTTACTTTGTTCTGCTCACTTTCTTTCCTGGCTTGGAGTTGAGGGCAAGCATTCCCTACGCAATTCTCTTCCTTGAAATGAATTGGGTGCAGGCCCTGCTTCTTGCCGTGCTTTTGAACTTCGTTTTTGGGCTTGTGCTGTTTGCCCTGCTTGGTCACTTAGTCAAATTCTTCACCAGGGTGCAATTTATTAAAGAAATATATAATAGGATTGTTGCCAGAACCCAGAGAAAAGTTCAGCCCTATGTTGAAAAGTATGGCACAATTGGAATTGGCTTGTTCATTGCAATCCCGCTGCCTGGCAGTGGCGTGTGGACAGGCGCTTTGGCGGCTTACCTGCTTGGAATGAGGTTTAAGAAATTCGCCCTAGCAGATGCGATTGGAGTAATAATTGCAGGCGTTGCGGTGACAGCATTCTCTTTGGGCGTGCTGAATGGATTCTCTTTGGACTAGTCCTCTTCAACTCTTATTATTGCGTTGTCAATGTGGCGTTGGCACCCGCATTCCTTGAAATCAATCTTTGGAATTGTTTCAAGCAAAAGCCTTTTCACGTTCTCAACGTTTTGCCTGAACACTTTCAAGACAGTTCCAATGTCAACGCTCTCTTGCTCGCGCCAGCAATCAAAATCGGTTGGCATTGCAATTACCTGGTAGCACATTCCGGCTTCCCTTGCCAGGACAACCTCTGGAACTGTTGACATGTTGATTACGTCTCCGCCAATCTTCCTGAACATTTGTGATTCGGCCCTGGTTGAAAAGCGCGGGCCCTCAATGGTTACAACAGTGCCCTTTTCGTGGCAGGCAATCTTCATTGCTTTGGCTGTCCCAGCCAACAACTGCCTCAGCTTTGGGCAGAAGGGGTCAGCCATCGGAATGTGGCACACTTCTTCCTTGTCAAAGAATGTTGAGCTTCTCTTGCTTGTCCAGTCAATGAACTGATTAGGGAAAACAATCTGCCCTGGCTTTATCTCTTCTTTGAGGGAACCGCAGGCGGTTGTTGCAAGCAAATGTTTCACGCCTTGCTCCTTTAACGCCCACACGTTTGCCCTAAAGTTCACGTTGCTTGGCATTATCTTGTGGCCCTTGCCGTGCCTTGAGAGGATTGCAACCTTCTTGCCGGCAATTTTGCCCAACAGAAGAGGCGAAGAGGGCTTCCCGTAAGGCGTTTCCACTTGCTTTTCCTCTGCTCCCTTCAAAATCTTTGAATCTTCCAGCCCAGAGCCGCCGATTATTCCAATCATTTTCCTTACCTACTCTTCTTTGTCATACTTTATTAGCGAGCAAATGTCGTATCCTTTTAGCTTTTCTCTCCCTTTCAGGAAAGTCAGTTCTACAAGAAAAGCGATTCCGTTAACCTTTCCACAAAGCTGTTCAACTAGGTCAACGGCCGCCCTTGCAGTCCCCGAAGTTGCAAGCAGGTCGTCTACAACCAATACGCTTTCGCCCTTTTCAATTGCATCTCTGTGTATTTCAAACGCATCCGTGCTGTACTCGGTCGTGTATTCCTGCTTTATCGTTTCAGCCGGCAGCTTTCCAGGCTTTCTCAGGGGCACGAAGCCTGCGTGGAACTCATAGGCAAGCACTGAGCCAAGAATAAAGCCCCTTGATTCTGTGCTAACAACCTTGTCAAAGTGCAAATCCTTTTTCATGAAGTATTCAACTAAATCATCAATGGCTTGCCTGAAGGCAGCCGCGTCCTGCAACAGCGTTGTAATGTCCTTGAACATTACGCCCTGCTTTGGAAAATGCGGAACTGTCCTGATTTTCTTGCTTAGGTCCATCGTTAACCAAACAAATTTTACCAGAAAAAGGAATTTAAAGGCTTGCCTCAGTAAACCCCTTCCATTCTTTGATGGCTTTTTCGTACCTTTCAAAGGTGTCTGTTTGCAGGAACTGCCTTTCACCCATGTCAACTCCGCAGAGGCTGCCTTCTTCTGCAAGCTTTGGGAACACTTCCTTCTCAATGCTGACCTTTTTGCCGCTTGGGATATACCCAAAGATTTTTGGCGAGAGAATGTATGCGCCTGCGTGAATTAGCTTTTTGCCGTCTTCCTCTTCTGCAGGCTTTTCGCTGAATTCCGTTACGTGTTCGCCATCAAATTTTACTAGGCCCCCTCCTTTCTTGTACTCGACTGTTGCAAGGGCAATGGTTGCAACAGCCTTGTTTTTCTCATGCACTCTGTCCATTGCGGAAAAATCAAGGTCTTTTATCTCGTCGCCGTTCATTCCAATGAATTTTCTCTCATTCTTAAAGTGTTCTTCGGCAATCTTGAGTGCGCCGGCAGTTCCCATGTACTCTTTTTCGACGTTGTAGTGCAGCGCAATGCCAAGCTTTTCCCCCCTGCCGAATTTTTCCTGAATCTGCTCGTGTTTGAAGCCAACTGCCAGGGTAATGTCTCGAACTCCAAACCTTTTCATCAGTTCAAGGTTCCACTGCAGGCATGGCTTGCCCTGCACTGGAAGGATGAGCTTGCTCAGCTCTAATGTTATTGGCCTAAGCCTTGTTCCAAGGCCGCCTGCAAGGATGAACGCCTTTTTTATTTCCAAATCCATAAGAGAAGCCAATTAATTTTTTTATTTTTTTTTGTTGTGTTAATTAATTTTTTTGTTGTCAAGCTAATTTAAACTTAATTAATTCTGTTTTTGTAACAGTTTTCTTCTTTGATTTTTTGGAATAGTTATCAAGTTTTTTTTTGTAATTAACTTGCTGGGTTGAATGAGCGCATTTGAACCCGGTTGCAGGCAAAAAAGCGGGTTTGGAGCTCTTGCAGAAGAGGCCAAGCAAGGCCTAGGGTTTTCTCCAATCGACCTTTCCAAGCAGCATCTTTAACCTGAATTCAATCATTGTCTTAAGAATTGTGAGCCCAATCAAAAAATGAAGCTTTGATTTGCCTGCTGGCCTCTCCCTGAAATGCAAGTCTACTCTGCCAATCCGCATCTTGGCGTGGATTGCCCTCATAAGCAATTCGCCGTCAAAAAACTCGTCTTCGTCGTTTGGATTTACTATGTTATAGCAGCGCCTGGTCATGATTTTGGGATAGCCGTTAATGTCCCCAAGACTGTAGCCCAGAATAATGTAAGCCAAGATGTTATAGACCTTGCTTTCAAACCGCCTGTAAAGGTTGTAGCCCCTGTTTTTCCTATAGCCCTTGCACAAGTCAAGGTCCTCGTCAACAAGCTTTTTGAAAATCCTTGCCAGGGAAGCGGCATCTGTCTGCCTGTCACCCCCATCATAGCCAATATAGTTGCCTTTGGCAACAAGCCAGCCCTGCTTTATTCCATAGCCAAAGCCCCTGTTTTTCTTAACATGCACAACCTTTACATTAGGGCCTTTAAGCCGCTCCAAGATTTCGCTGGTCTTATCCCAGCTGCCATTGTCAACGCCGATTATTTCAAAATCAATTCCGGCCTTTTTGAAGGCCTGAACTCTCTCCCTAATGCAAGGCTCGACGTTTTCCTCCTCGTTGTAGAAGGGAATCGCCAAAGACAGTAAACAGTATTTGTTAGGCAAAAGAACCACCTGTGACATAAAACAAACTAATAACATTTTTAAGGCAGTTAGCCTCCAACAAAGCAATGGCTTTCCTCGCCAATCGCCTTGTTGCGTATTACCCTTTCCTTCGCGTAAGCGCCTTCAAGCCCTCTTTGACTTTTGCAATAACATATTCTGTGTCTTGGTTGGACATCTTTGGGAAAAGGGGCAAGGCCATTATTCTCTTAAATACGTATTCAGTGTTTGGGAAATCCCTTGGGAAATCACTTGGATTGAGGCCAAACATCTTTGTGTAAAGGCTGTGCCTGTAAATTGGAGTGTAGTGCACGTTAACGCCAATGTTCTGTTCCCTCAAAAACTTGAAAAGCCTGTCCCTTTGCTCTGCCAAAACGCAGTAAATATGCCAGGCGTGCTTTCGCCCTGGCTTGGTTATAGGCATTGTTATGCCTTCAAGCCCTTCAAACGCCTCGTTATAGCGCTTTGCAATTTCTTCCCTCTTCTGCAAAAACTCTTCGAGTCTTTCAAATTGACTTAGGCCGAGAGCGCAAGCGATATCGCTTACCCTGTGGTTTCTGCTAAGTTCCTTTACATCATCAGCAAAGCCAATTCCCCTGCCGCCCTTTGCATCCCTGTCAATGCCGTGCCATCTCAGTAGCAAAAGCCTTTCAAAAACCTCCTGGCTGTCGGTTGTTATTGCGCCTCCTTCCCCCATGGTAATGTGTTTTACTGGGTGAAAAGAAAAGCAGCCTGCCTTTCCAAAACTGCCTGCCTTCTTTCCCTCAAACTCTGCTCCCAGGGCATGTGCTGTGTCCTCCACTACAACCAGGTCGTGTTTTTTGGCTATGCTGCCAATTTGCTGCATCTCACAGGTTTGGCCCGCAAAATGTACTGGCAGAATTGCCTTTGTTTGCTCTGAAACCGCTTCCTCTATCAAACCAGAATCCAGATTAAAAGTGTCCTTTTCTATGTCTACAAATTCAACGCTTGCCCCATTAAACAGCACTGCATTTGATGAGGCGACAAAGCTAAAAGGCGTTGTAATCACCTTGTCTCCAGGCTTAACACCACAAGCCCTTAGAGCCAACTCGAGCGCAGCTGTGCCGTTGCCCACTACTAGAGCGTGCTTTACCCCAATGTAGGAGGCCAGCTTTTCCTCGAACTTGGCTGCCCTTGGGCCAAGGGTCAGAAAATCGCTTTCAAGAACCCTTTTCACGGCCTCAAAATCGGCCTCGCTTATCCAATGACGCCCGTAAGGCAGAGTCTTGTCTCTTTTTTGCATGCTATCCCTCACATGAGCTGTAATTAAAACCTATCTTTGACACCTTTTCTTTGAAAAAATATAAGTGTGAATCGCCTTTTATTTGTGGAGAGTGATTCACATGAAATCTATGAACGTTTTTTCTCTTAAATCTTTCGATTCGCCTGTTTTTTTCTGCCCCTGCAGAAGGACTGGCTTTGCCCAGGCATGCAGGGCCGCCTCCTTTGCCGAATTTTTCTTCTATCTGCTGGTGCTTGAAGCCAACTGCCAGGGTAATGTCTCGAACTCCAAACCTTTTCACCAGTTCAAGGTTCCACTGCAGGCATGGCTTGCCCTGCACTGGAAGGATGAGCTTGCTTAGCTCTAATGTTATTGGCCTTAGCCTTGTTCCAAGACCCCCCACCAAAATGAACGCCTTTTTTATTCCAATGTTCATGCAAAAAGCCAACAATCTTTGTGCTGTATGAAAAATTTAAACATATTCAATTCAATGATTGCACCAATTCTTTGTTTTTGTTATGGTTATTAAAGTTTTTTTGTTTTTAAGATACCCTGCAAGGTGTTTTGTTTTTCATGGATTTTTTGTCTAGACTAAAGGAAAACAGGCTTGTCTGCATTGCGCTTTTTGTCCTTCTGCTTTACCTGTTGCCGTTTTTTGTTTTGGGCGAGGATTTTCCTGCTTTGGTGCATGATAACTTAGATTGGCTTGTTACATATAAGGTGCTGGCTGAAAACGGGCAGATTTTTGCCCCTATGGATACAGTGGTTCCAAATTTTATGCTGGGCCTGCCAAGGAGCAGCCTGGGCACGGAATTCAATTTTTTTAGTTGGTTGTATGCCTTTTTTGCCCCTGCCAGCGCCTTTATTGTCAACCTTTGCTTGATGCATTTGGTTGCTTTTGCCGGAATGTACCTTTTGCTAAAGAACCATTTTCTAAAAGGCAGAGAATGCAGGTTTATAGCGGTGGGCTCGGCTTTGGCTTTTGCATTGCTCCCTTTTGCGCCGCTGGCTGTGTTAACGGTTGCCGGCATGCCTCTTGCACTTTATGCCTTTTTAAATATTAGGGCAGGCAGGTCAGGCAAAAGGGATTAGCTGATTTTGGTGCTCTTTCCGTTTTATTCCAGCCTCC
>JAUWWX010000083.1 GCA_030616665.1 archaeon
GACGGTCTACAATCTCGCAATACGTGAACGATTTGGAGCGAGCAGGCTTCGCGCAAAAGAGGGACTCAAAGAACAAGGTGGATTACCGCCTGGTAGGACCAATAAGAAATTATTTAGAAAAGGAGATGATGAGAAAAACGCTTGAAAAATGATAGGAGCATATCCCCAACAAGCATTACACTTATTGAGGACACGCCACCAAATCACAATGTAAAAGTAAAGACTTTGCAATTAAAAAGCCTTTGCTTTTGGTGCTGCTTGTCCTCGGTAAAAAAACATTCGAGGTAATAACAAAATGGAAAAGAACGAAAATGTAATGGAAAAAAACATGCTGCATCAATACGATTTGAGAAGATTCGTTGATGCACTAAAAAAGAAGGACCACATTGACTGCATATTCCAGCCGATGTGGGCGACCAGAATAAGCACTGCAGGAGTCTGCAGTGGCACACGCAAACCTAACAGGAAATACGCCCATGTCTCAGGCATAAACTTTGCACAGGAACTCAGGGACATAAAACAAAGAATACCAGAATCACTCAAGGAGAAGACAAAATACGTTCCCAACCTAAGGCTTCGCCTTAGCACTAGGGAGAATTATTCAAGGTTGGACAACACAGGAATCAGAAAAAGATTTGCAAAAGAGCTTTTCAGGCTGAACAGTATAGTGTCCACTGATCTGTTCGTTTTGCCTGGCCTGTTTCCACTGAATGGCAAGTCAGCCCCGCGGTATAGGCAGCTCCTCGAAGATTTCCAGGAAATCAGCAAAAAAGAGCATCCGAAAGCAAGAATTGGGTTTGAGATTGCACCAGCAGACTACAAGTACATTCCAATGCTAAGTCCAGGCTGCAATTCCATAGTCATAAGCTCTTCAGTCAACAGCGACAGTGGAAAAGCCAATCTCAAGAGAGCAATCTCTGAGGCAAGAAGCAATGACCTGGAGCCCTATTGCGCGAATGCTTTGATTTTCATAGGGCCTGAGAGTTTTGCTTCAACTCTCATCAGAGAGCCAGTGAAAGGATTCTCCTTTTACCACGGCGGACCGCCATGGAAAGAGGACAAGCGATATTTCAATCCAGTAGGAACAATCGTTCACAGCGACGGCGACAAAAACAGGTACTGGACCGAAGAAGAGATGATAGAGGAGCATTCAGAGGACACACAGCTTTCAACACTGTGCCCCTGCCAGGAATGCAGTGGCTACACTGTAAAGGAGTGGTTTTCAAGGAAAGGAAACAGAGTTTCCCAATCCAACTTGAAACACAAGGCATTGCTATTGCGAGCCCAATCAGAGGACCAGTTTAACAACCACCTTCAAGAGATAGCGCGCATAGACAAGCTGCTCAGAAAAGATCTTTCGGTTGCCAAAGTGCCTGTTAGAATAAGGACAAGCAACGGAAAACCTGCCAGCGCACCAACAACCATCTCGATCCCACATTCAGCGGACACTCTCGAGAAGAAAATAACCTATGTGGCAAAGAATGGGTCAAAAGAAAGCGTGGATGTGAGCTTCATCCAAAATTGCCTTCCAAAGATTTCCTCAGAAGAACTTGGAAAGACATTGCCTGAATTGCTCAGGTCAGGCGAAATAAAATTTGGAATAAGATCCAGTGATGGCCGGCTTTTCTTCACAGCCTGATGAAGACGCCAGCCTTTTCACGGCATTTGGAACACAGGGGCACATTGCTCTTCGAGAGACTCAGGCAAGAAAGGCAGTAGCCTCCTGTTCCATTCACTTTGCATGATTTTCTAGCCATGAGGCAGCCAATTGAGTTACAATGATCCAAGCCTTTTAGATGAAGAAATTCGTGCAAGGCAACTAATGAGAACAGCCTCAACGGACCAGTAAAGCCTTTAAGACCTAAACAGCTTGATTTTATCTCAACCTGAGCCGGATATCTGATCAAGGCTGTGTTCTCATTAGGGAAAGCCAAACCGTACAAGGACGCATTGTGTGCTTGAAAGCTCCTCAATTCACTCTTAAAGAAAGCGGTCCTACTTTTTCCAGGATCATTCATAGTAAAGATTACAAATATGCCTAAACGCTCAAAAAAGGATTTGAAATAACCTTTTATTTTGGGGCTGAATTCACCCACGAGGAAAATTCTTTCCATGCTACCTCTTCCCCCTTTTCCTATTCGAAAGAATAAGAAGCTCCTTGTGTACAAGCCAGTCAGTGATTATTCGCCCTACAACATCCGCACGGGTGTTTCCAAATTTTCCAACAAGCCTATTTTGGATTAGTTCGGCTTGCTCGGTTGGCAAAGTAACCTTTACATATCTATTAACTTTCTGTTTTCCCGGCATTTTTTTCTGAGTACTTTAAAGTACTTTATAGTACTTAAATATTGCCTCACCGAAAACCAACAAATTTAAGCAGTAAACGCCCTAGGGATATATTGGCAATGATGAGGTTAACACCTGCTGACCGAAAGGGATGAAGAGAAACTCAACCCCGAGCCTATTTAAGTGAAGCAGTGCTATTGAACAAAGCGAAATAGCACCTTACTCGCACCAGCCGAGCAAAACGACTTGCGAGCGAAGCGAGCATGTGCTATACGAAGTATAGCACCCGCACCAGCCGGGCGAGACGGCTACAGCTTTTTCTGCAGTGAGACATTGGGCAAGACAGAGCTCTGCTTTAATTCCGACAATACAACCAATGTCTTCAAGTCAATTATGCCATCCAACAAGCCGAGCTTTGAAATCACCTTTTCTGCTGTGTTCAAATCCGTTACAACGATCTTTGCAAGCAGGTTGTATTCGCCCAAAACCTGATGCAGCTCAACGATGCAGTCAAGTTGGTTCAGCTTCTTGAATAAATCCTTGTTCTTGCCAATCTCGCTCCTCATCTGAACATAGATTGGGTTCTCAAAGCCCAGGGCCTTGGGGTTAAGGTTTGCGTTAATGCTGCTAATGACATTCTTCCGCTTCAAGCTTTCAACTCGCTTCTTGATTGCAACATCTGTCAAGCCAATCTGCTTTGCAATGCTGCTGAAGCTTGCCCTGCCGTCTCGCAGCAGGTTTTTGAGTATAATCAAATCAACCTTGTCAAGGCTTACAGCCATAAAAAAAACCAACTTGTATTAACAATTCAAATAAAACGTTATTAAAAAGTTTGCTTTTCAAAAACAAACCTCAGGCTGTTAATGATTTCGTAACAAGAGTAGCTTATGCAGAAGCCAATCGCTGCCTTGATTGAAAAAATTGCAAAGGAATGCCAGGAAGCAAACGCAGACAAGTGGACAATAACAAAGATTGTTAAGCACCTCTCAAGCCAGAAGCCAAAGGGCATTAAGGAGATGAGAAAGATGGCTTTGCTAATGCTGCAGCAGCTTGACCCAAAGGCAGCAAGCATTTACGCTTCTTTCCAAAAAATGCAGGTCAGGACAAGCAATGAAACAATTGAACCATTTGACAGGGGTAACATAATTAAGAGCCTGCTCAGGGAAACAGAGGTTCCCCGGGGCGTTGCGGAGAAAATCGGCCACGAGGTAGAGGAAAAGATAAAAGACTTGCAAATAGAAAGCATTAGCACTTCCTTGATCAGGGAATTAGTCAACGTAAAGCTGCTGGAGTATGGCCATGAAAACATTAGGAACCAGTACACAAGGCTTGGCCTGCCAGTCTTTGAGGTAAGGAAAAAGGTTGAGCAAATTCCTTACAGCAACAAGGCAATTCTCACTGAATACAATCTGCTTCACGTCATCCCAAGCAGGCTTGGCAAGATGCATCTGTCAAGCCAGTTGTTCATTGGGGAACTGCAGGACTTTGGCACAAAGCCTGTTGCATTAAGCATTGTGCCACAAATTGAGGAAACGCCAAGGGACACGGTTTTCAGGCTGCTTGAAAAAGCAAACAGGCTGAGCAGGTTAAGCAGCTGGAGACCAAACATTAGCGCATTGAATGTTGCGATTGCAGCAAACAGCGGGAAAAAAACAGCAAGGGAGGCAGCCCTTCTTTTTGCAAAGGCGGCAAAGGCAATTTTTTTATCGGGAAAGGCAGTGCCGGCATTCAACGTCTTGCACCTGTTCGAGCCTGATGCATTTGAGAAGAATGGAATTGAAAGGGAAAGCATGATAGGCGCAGCAACAACGATGCTGAAGGCAAGCGCCGAAGAAAAATCCCATGTTTTTGAGAACGCTGTAGCTGTTGACACAAAGTACAAGTTGCAACTGCTGTCTGGCCCCTTCCCAAAAATGCTGCTGAATTGCAGGGAGAAAGAATGCAGCCTCGTTAATGGGATTGTAGTGCAAGGGAACGGACTGTGTTCTTTCATCGGCTTGAATTTAAGCGCCATAGCATTAGGCTGCAGTGGAAACGAAACCGCCTTCTTTGAGGAACTGGGAAAAAGAGCAAAAGCCGCAACCCAACTAGATGAATTGAAAAGAAAGGAGCTTACAGGCAGGCTTTACATCAAAAAGCAGGGCATTGTGATTGAACAGTTACCTTCAGCACTTGCACTAGACAGCCTTTTTGAGGCAGGCAAGACAGCAATTAATGGGGAAAAGGAAAGAGAAATTCTCCAGTTCAGCGAAAAGGTCTTGGATGAACTGAAAAGGCAACTGCCAGAAAATTTTGTGCTAACAGAACTGAGGAACAAGGCAGCATTGCACAGGTTTTCCTTGCGAAACAAGAAAGGCAAAGAGGAAAAACAACTGAGGAAAAGCAGCACAATCTGCAGGAACTACTGCTTTGTTGCAAAAGCGGAAAGCAGAAAAGAACTTAATGAATTGATTGACAGCAATGTAAGGCTGATTGAATTTGGGGAAAAAGAAGAGGAGTAATTCAGGGCTTTGGTGCTGCCGCGATTGACTCAGGCACAGGTTTTGCGGCCAGTGGCTTTTTTCTTTTCGCAGCCTCATGTTTCTTTATTAAGTCAAACCTCATCATGTACAAATAGGTTTTCATTATTTCAATGAAGGGCA
>JAUWWX010000055.1 GCA_030616665.1 archaeon
GATTGTAATTGTTGACATTCTAGAAGCAAGATATGAGCCGCCACCAACTTTAAGCTATTTGGTGCGGGATGGAATAAAGTATCTGGAAAGCCTTCCACGCAACTCTGTGAAAAGAGTGGATGACAAATACTTTATTGGTTTTGCTGGGCATGGAAAAAAGGGAAAATCGAGAGAAACAATAATAAAAGAGATGGGAAAAGTAGTTAGCGCGACAAAACGCTCAGTACACACTATGGAAAGCGCTAAAAGGATTGAAAGATTTTTACATGAGGTATCAAGATACGTTAATCTTGTGAAGAGGGTGCTAGTTCCTGGTGGCCATTTTGTTTTGCTGTTGGCGCCTTCATCACATTCAGGCGTTTCAGAAAAGCTGAAACAGGTTGGGTTTGAAGTAAGCAGCAGGCAATTGAGACCTGAACAAATCATGAGAAGCGGTTCAAAGAGGGCAATAGATGACTTTAGGGAAACTGGGGCAAGGGCATACAGAATTGTAGCCATTAAACCAAAAAGAAGCGGCAACTAAGATTCGAACTAAACACCCTATCGCCAGCGACAGGATTTGAACCTGTGTGCCCTTTCGGACTCTCGCTTGCATGGGACCTGATTTAATGCAAATTGCGAAGCAGTTTGCCTCTTTTTGCGAAGCAAAATGTTTCTTTCCCAGGGCTTTCTTTTCTAAAGAAAGGTCTCTCAAGGCGAGCGCGTTTGACCACTCCGCCACGCTGGCATCAATAAATAATTGGACCTAAGGCTATTTAAAAAGCTTTAAAACTGGCAAAATAAGAATAAAGAGGCAAGCCAGGGAATCGCATTGCGATGTGGCCTGCCTCCTCAACTCCCAACACGTTACTTATTACTGCTTTTGTTTTTAAATAACTTTCTCTGCTCTTGCTACATAAATTTGGGTTGTGTTGTTTAAAAGGATTTCTTTCTTTTCCTTTGCAATCTGCTTGGGATGGCGATAAAAAAAATGGATGCAAAGGCATTTATCGAGGAAAAGATTGATTATTTGAAGGAAAGCGTTGGCAGGGAAAAGGCGATTGTTGCTTTGAGCGGCGGGGTTGATTCAAGCGTCGCAGCAGTTTTGGCGCACAAGGCTTTGGGCGAGCGGCTTCAAGCCGTGTTTTTGGATGATGGCCTGATGAGGCAAGGGGAAGGCGAAGAAGTCAAGAGCGTTTTTGCAAAGCTCGGGATTGATCTAAGCATTAAAGATGTCCAAAGGGAGTTTTTCGATGCCTTGAAGGGATTAATTGACCCAGAGGAAAAGCGAAAGGCGTTCAGGGACACCTTTTACAAAGCGCTTGGCATCGTGGTCAAAGAAAGCCAGGCAAAATTCATGATCCAGGGAACAATTAAGGCCGATGTCATGGAAACAAAGAGGGGTGTGAAAACACAACACAATGTTTTGGAGCAGATTGGCGTTGACCCAAGCAAATATGGGTTGAAAATTTTGGAACCCTTGGTTGAATTGTTCAAGCCTGGCGTGAGGGAAGTTGGCAGGGTACTTGGTTTGCCGGCTGAAATAAGCGAAAGGATGCCGTTTCCAGGACCCGGGCTTGCTACAAGATGCGTTGGGGAATGCACGCCTGAAAGGATTGAGATTGTGAGAAAAGCCCACGTCATAGTAGAAGATGAGATAAAAAAGGCCGGGCTGAAGCCATTTCAGGCATTTGCTGTCCTTTTGAATGACAGGGGAACAGGCCTAGATGCAGAGGGAAACAGGAATTTTGGCAACATAGTTGTTGTGAGAAGCATTGAATCAAAGGATGCACTGACCGGAACGGCAACAGACGTGCCAATGCCTGTTTTGAAAAAAATCAGCGAAAGGGTTGTGGCTGAGATTCCATCCGTTACAAGGGTGTTGTACGAGCTGACTGGAAAGCCGCCTGCGACAATTGAGTATATTTAGAAGAAGCAGGCACTATTATGCTGAGATACTTTCAAGATTAAGTCCTTTCTAGTTTCTTTTTTGCAGCTGGCAGCCTGTCCATCAAGTCAGACGCATTCCACATGCTGCCCTTTTCTTTTTGAAGCAAGTCAGCTGCTTTGCCGTTTAGATAGCAGGCTGCTTTCGCTGAAAGAAGCAGCGGGCTTTTTGCAGCAAATCCCACTATTAGACCAGCCAAGATGTCGCCTGTTCCCCCTGTAGTCATTCCTGCATTGCCTGTTCTGTTCTCAAAAAGCTGCTTGCCGTCGCTTATGTAGTCAATTGGCCCTTTTAGCACAACAATGCAGTTGAATTTTTTGGCTGCCTTCAAAGCGTTTTCTTTTGTGGGCTGCATTTTGAAGAGGCACGTGAATTCGTCTGAATGCGGCGTAACTACGCAGTTGCTATGCAGCCAGCTTGGGCTGATTAGCCTCAAAGCTGTTGCGTCCAAAACGAATTTTTTGCGCTTGTTTTTTGTCAACAGGTTGTGGATTAGGCCTCTCATTCTCTGGCTTCTTTCAAGCCCTGGGCCGATTAGGATTGAGTCAACGCTTTCAAGAACGGTTTTGATGTGGTTGAATTGGAATACGATGAATTCTGGCGAGGATTTTTTTACAATTGCTGTGTTTTGCTCTGCTGTCGCAAAGTAAACCAAGTCAACTATTCTGCTGGCTGTTGCGCCTGCAAAGATTGCTGCTCCGTGGTATGCCTTGCTTCCAGCAACAAGCAGAACAACTCCGTTCTTGCCCTTGTGGCTTTTCGGCTTCCTCTTTGCAAGCCTTTTTATGTCAGCGCTGCTTGTTTTTGCTATTGGCATGACAAACAATAGGTTAATATTGCAAAAAAGATATTAATTGTTTAGGTGTTGGGTTGCATCCAAGTGTAAGAAACGCTTACGAAATTGCCTTAAACGATTTGAGGCGCTGTTACACTAACAAAGGAATTGTTGCCGGAAGGAGAAGCAAGAGACTGCACCAGTACTGGGCAAGGCACGGCTTTTTTGCCTCGATGGGCTCGCTGTGCCTTGGCGACGCTGAGCAGGTAAAGCGTAACCTACAGCTTTTTGCCTCAATGCAAAAAGGCAGCGGCGTGGTGCCAAACCAGATAAGCCTTGACCTGAAGCCAAGGTACAGGTTGTTGGTTGGCTCGGTCATAGACTCAACGGCATTGTTTGTAATCGCGTTGGCTGCTTATGTACGGAAAACAGGTGACATAGAATTTCTTACAGGCATGTTTCCAAATGCAAGGAAGGCAACGCTATTTCTGCTGAGCAAGGACAGGGACGGCGACGGCCTTATAGAGGAAAGGGTTTTTGCAAACTGGGCTGAAACTGTTTTGAAATTTGGAAACGTCCTGTACACAAACTGCTGCTTTTACAAGGCCCTGCAGGACTTTGCCTTTCTTGCGTCCCTGCTCAAGAGACCTGCCCTGCAGAAGCAGTTTGAAAGCCTTGCGAAGAAAACAAAGGAAAAAATCAACAGCCTGTTCTGGGAAGGCAACTATTACATTGACTGGATTGACTTCAGGAGGCATGACTTTTTTTCAGCAGACGGAAACCTTCTCGCAATAGACTTCGACATAGCTGACAGAGTTCAGGGCCAGATGATTCTGAACAAGGTAAAGCAGGAGCAGATGAGTAAGGTGCCGATGAAGACAAACTTTCCACTATACCCCCTATGGAGGATTCCGCCAACCTTGCTGCCGTTGCTTGAATACAACTACCACAATGGCTTCAGCTGGCCATGGCTTGGCTGCCTTAATGCAATAGGCCTGCACAAGGTTGGCTGGAGAAGGGAGGCAAAGCAAACCCTCAAAAGCGTTGCCAACCTGATAAACCAGAGCGGCATCACCCACGAGGTATTTGACGAAAAGGGCAGACCAGTAAACGGCCTGTTTCTAAAAAGCGAGAGGCCGTTTGCCTGGACAGCCGGATTCTTTGTAAGGGCCGTGCACGAATTGAAGAAAAAAGGCTGAAAGGGAAGGAAAGAGTTTTTAAATAAGTTTAGTCCTTTCTATAACTGAAATGGCCTGCATTGAGGTAGACAACATCTTCAAGTTCTATGAGGATGTTGAAGCTGTAAAGGGCATCAGCTTTGAGGTTGAAGAGAGCGAAATCTTTGGCCTGCTTGGGCCCAATGGAGCGGGCAAAAGCACCATAATCAGGATGCTGTTGGACTTCATAAAGCCAGAAAAGGGCAGCATAAGCCTTTTTGGCGGGCGCTTTAGCGAGAAAACAAAGCAACTTGTAGGCTATTTGCCTGAGGAAAGGGGCCTTTACGACAATATAACCGTACTAGACAACCTTGTTTACCTTGCTTCGCTGAAGGGGATTGCCACAAAGAATGCAAGGTGGAACGCCATTGAGTTGCTAGAAAGGATTGGCTTGAGGGAAAAAGCAAACGTCAAGGTGAGCGCATTGAGTAGGGGAATGAGGCAGCTGACACAGCTTTGTGTTACCCTGGCCCACAACCCAAAACTGCTTATTTTGGACGAGCCCTTTGCCGGGCTTGACCCCACAAACCGGGAATTGGTAAGAAGGATTATTTTGGAGGAGCGGGAGAAGGGCAAAACCATTATCTTGAGCACCCACATGATGAATGAGGTGGAAGAGGTGTGCGACAGGGCTTTGATGATAAACCACGGCAGAAGGGTCTTGTATGGAAAGGTTCCTGACATAAAGGAAAGCTATGCAAGCCACTGCGTTTTTGTAGAGTTTGAGGGCCAGTTTCCAAAACTGAAGGGTTTGGAAAAATCAAACGTAAAAAAGAATTCGGCTGAGCTTTTTTTGCGCGTTGATGTGACATCACAGGACATCTTGAGGCAGCTGGTTGAGGGAAACGTAATTGTTAACAGGTTTGACGTAAAAGAGCTTTCTTTGAACGAGATTTTCATCAAGGTGGTGGAGGCAGAGAAATGGATAAAACAGTAATTGTTGCGCTGCAGGAATTCAAAATGAATTTTGCCAGGCGGGAGTACAAGTTCTTCGCATTTGCCCTGCCGGCAGTACTGCTCTTCCTTGTCTTCCTTTTGTCTTTGTCCGGCAGGCAGTTCAGCCTGGCTGAATTCAGTTTAATGCAGAAAAGCTACTACTTCTTTGCCTTCCCTTCAACCATTGCAATGGTTTTCTCGCTTGCAATATTCTTGTCCGCAAATTTCATGCTGCAAGGCATTGCAAAGGAAAAGGAAAACAAGATTTTGGAGATACTGCTTTCTTCGGTCTCGTTCAACCAGCTTTTGCTCGGAAAGATACTCGGCTTGGCAATTCTTGGCCTGATACAGTTCTCCACATGGATTATTGCTGGAACGATGATTGTTTGGCTGCTTGCACCAGAAATCTTTGCAAGAATCTTCTTCTCCTTCATTGCAACACAGGCCATTTTGCTTTACCTGCTATTCTTTATCTTGGGCTACCTGCTTTATGCCTCCTTGCTGGCAGCAATAGGTGTCCTTACAGAAACAAGGGGTGAAGCACAGCAGATTGGAAGTTTGCTAACTGTGTTTGCACTGCTCCCTGCCCTGAGCACAATGTTCATAACAAGCGATTCAACAACCATGTATGCAAAGGCAATTACAATTTTTCCACTGACCGCTCCTATAACGGCAATGATTAGGATTTTTCTGGGAACAATAACTCTTTGGGAAATAATCCTGAGCCTTTCACTGTTGCTTGTTTCAACAGCTGCCATAATTTTTGTTACAGCAAAGCTTTTCAGGGCAGAAACCCTGATGTACGGAAAAAAGTTTTCATTAAAGAGCTTGATAAAATTCGTCTTCACAGGCTGAACTCATTCCGCAGCTTTTCTTGCCTTTACGGCCGTTCCATAGGCAAGAATTTCCACAGCGTTTGGCATGGATTGCACAGCCGAAAACCTCATGTCTACCACTGCGTTCGCACCAAGCTGTTTTGCCTCAGCAATCATTCTCTGTATAGCTTCCTCCCTTGCATCCGAAAGCATTTCAGTATACTCCAAAAACTCTCCACCAACAAACTTTCTCAGCTTCGAAACCAATTCGTTTCCAAGCCACTCTGCCCTTGTCGTGCTGCCTATTACAAGGCCAAACGTTTCAACAATTTTTTTGCCGTGTATATGGCTTGAGGTTGTTACAATCATTCAGAATGCCTCCAAAACTATACCCTATTTTTTCCTAAAAACCCTTTAAATAAGGCTTTAAAGTTATAAAACTTGTTTTTCGGGCTGATTTTTCGCGGGCTTCCCCTCTTTGGCTTAAAATTACTAATTTTATATTTCTAACATAAGGCTACAATATTGACAATAAC
>JAUWWX010000040.1 GCA_030616665.1 archaeon
GCCTGAGGGCTCTTAATGAAACAAGTGATTAGCTTGCTTGCGGGAATGCTTCCAGTGTACGGCTTATTAAATTCTCTTTTTCTAAAAACAGTTACCTTTAAATTTCCTCCTCTACATAATTATCTTAGGGTAGTGGAAGGCCGGCCAACGCTTCCCCGCAAGGGTTTGAAGTGAGGAAAGTCCGCCCTCCCATTTCCAAAACAGGCCCTGAGAGGGGCCCCAGGGGAACAGAAACGATATCATCCAAAGGCTGTCAAAGGCTTTGGGGTGAATGAAACGCGCCTCTGGTTAATCTCCAGGTTTTTCGAAACTTGGAGCGGGTGCAACGCCTTAGAGCGGCTTAGACGAATGCCAGCAGCCCCCTTTTTTGGGGGGGTCAACAAAAGGCGGCTTACTCTCCACTGCCCTTTTTTTTAAACCTTTTCTAACTTAATTTTGCTCTATGTGGACCGCTAAAAAGCTTGTAAAGGCATATTTGGACTTTTTCAAGGAGAAGAAGCATGCAATCATTCCTTCAGGCTCGCTTGTTCCGGAGAATGACCCAACAGTCCTCTTCACAAGTGCCGGAATGCATCCCCTTGTTCCCTACCTTCTTGGGCAGTCGCATCCCCTTGGAAAAAGGCTTGCGAACAACCAACTCTGTTTGAGGACAGACGACATAGATGAAGTTGGGGATGCCTCGCATCACACCTTCTTTTTCATGCTTGGCAACTGGTCATTGGGAGACTATTTTAAGAAAGAGGCAATCGAGTGGAGTAGTGAATTTTTGACAAGCAAGAAATGGCTTGGTCTTGACAAGGAAAAGATAAGCGTAAGCTGCTTTGCCGGCGACGGGAACGCGCCCAAAGACAAGGAAAGCGCACTACACTGGGAATCGGTTGGCATAGCAAAAGAAAGGATTTACTTTTTTCCAAAGTCAGAGAACTGGTGGGGCCCTGCAGGCAAGACAGGGCCATGCGGCCCCGATACTGAAATGTTTTACGATACAGGAAAAGAAAAATGCGGAAAGAATTGCAAGCCAGGGTGCAACTGCGGAAAGTACTTCGAAATCTGGAACGATGTTTTCATGCAGTACAGCAAGACGGCCAGTGGGAAATATGAGAAATTGAAGCAGCGGAATGTTGACACCGGCATGGGCGTGGAGAGAACAGTTGCAGTGCTTAATGGCCTAAGCAACGACTATGAAACAGAGTTGTTCAAGCCGATTATGGACAAGATAAAGGAGTTGAGCAAAGAGTACAACGAAAAGAGTGCCAGGATTATTGCAGACCATTTGCGTGCCGTGGTATTTGTTCTGGCCGAGGGAGAGGGAATCGTGCCAAGCAATGTGGAACAGGGCTATGTTTTGAGGAGGTTGATTAGGCGAAGTGTTCGGCATGCAAAGTTGTTGGGCATTGAAGGAGAGTTTTGCAAACAAATTGCGAAAAAGGTTATTGGCATTTATGCTGAGGACTGGCCAGAGCTAAAGAAAAACAGCGGCATTGTCCTCAAGCAGATTGAGGCGGAAGAGGAAAGGTTTTGCAGGGTCCTAAACCAGGGCGTAAAAATGTTTGAAAAGCTTTTCAGAAAAGAGGGCAAGATCAGCGGCAAAGATGCTTTTCTGCTTTACCAAAGTAGTGGCTTTCCGCTCGAGATGACGGTTGAGATGGCAACAGAAAAGGGCTTGAGGGTTGACAGGGAAGCCTTTGAGAAAGAATTCCGCAAGCACCAGCAAACTTCAAGAAAGGCTGCTGTCGGGAAATTCAAATCAGGGCTGGCTGACCACAGTGAAATCTCACTTAGAATGCACACTGCTACGCACTTGCTGCACGCTGCCCTGCGGAAGGTTCTTGGAAAGCATGTGCAGCAGAAGGGCAGCAACATAACCCCTGAAAGGCTTAGGTTTGATTTTAGCCACGGGGAGAAAGTAAGCAAAGAGCAGCTTGCAGGGGTTGAGAAGCTTGTCAATGAGGCAATTGACAAAAAGATTCCTGTTCAAAGGGAGGAAATGGGCCTGGATGAGGCAAAGAAGAAGGGCGCTTTGGCTTTCTTTGAGACAAAGTATGTTCCGGAAAAGGTTTCTGTTTACACAATTGGCTCGTTTTCCAAGGAAGTGTGTGCAGGCCCGCATGTGAAAAACACAGGCGAAATCGGCAAATTCAGGATAAAGAAGGAAGAGTCGGTTAGCGCTGGCGTGCGGAGAATAAAGGCTGTTCTTGAGTGAAGTCGATAACTATTTATTATCCAGCCTCTTTCTTCTTGTATGGAGTTTTTCAACAAGCCGATTTTGGACAGGGAAAGGGTTGGGGCCTTGGACAATTTTAGGGTTAGCGCGGTCAAGGCGCTTGAGGACTTGGGCAAAAGCGCTAAGAATGATTTGGAGAAAGCCCTTTTTGCTAGGATGAAGCTGAACGTGCAGCGCACGCCAATCTACTTTTACCCAAGGGAAACCCTTAAGGAGAAAATCTTTCACGCGCGTGGAAGGGTTTTTGCCTCTGTTGTAAAGGGAGAGCACGTCAACGTCATAAAAATCTTCCAAAAGGGTAAGAGGCTTTTTGTCGTGAAAAGCAATTACATTAACATGCCTGCTGAACACGTGTTTGAGGGAAGCAAGCTGAGCGTTGACGGCATTTTCACGCTGGCACATGAGTATGCGCATTTTCCAAAGCCTTCTTTGCAAAAATTTGCCAAGGCATACAATATTTCGCTCGAGCAGGCAGAGGAGCTGTTGGCTGATACTTTGAGCGCGAAGCTCGCCGTTGCCATGGGCTATCCCAAGGAAAATGTTTTGATGCACTTCCACGGCAGGCAACTCGTCTACGGGGGAATTCCCTTCAAAAGGCTTATTTGGAATGCAATTAACAGGTAAGGATTTAAAACTGTTTTTCTAATGGTTTTTCTACTATGGCCTATGATTTTGCAAAAATTGAGAAAAAGTGGCAGTCTGTTTGGGAAAAGGAAAAGACGTTTAAGGTGAGTCAAAAGAAGGGAAAGCAAAAGTACTATGTTTTGGAAATGTTTCCATATCCAAGCGGAAAGCTGCACATGGGCCACGTCAGAAATTACGCCATAGGCGACGCAACTGCGCGCTTCAAAAGAATGCAGGGATTCAACGTCTTGTACCCAATGGGCTATGATGCCCTTGGGTTGCCGGCAGAAAATGCCGCGATAAAAGAGCATGAAACGCCGAAAAAGTGGACTCTGGAAAAGATTGGTGAAATGAGGGCGCAGCAGCAGAGGCTTGGATTCAGCTACGATTGGTCAAGGGCGATTGCAACCTGCGATTCATCCTATTATAAGTGGAACCAGTGGTTTTTCCTGCAGATGCTTAAGAAAGGGCTTGCCTACAAGGCAAGGGCAAAAAGCAACTGGTGTGAGAGCTGCGGAACAGTTTTGGCAAACGAGCAGGTTGTTTTCAGGAAATGCTGGAGATGTGGAAAGGAGGTTGTGGAAAAGGAATTTGAGCAATGGTTCTTTAAGATTACTGCTTACTCTGACGAGCTGCTGGATGATTTGGAAAAGCTCAAGGAATGGCCCCAGAGGGTCAGGACAATGCAGCGCAACTGGATTGGGAAAAGCGAGGGCGTAAACTTCAGGGAAAAGGTAAAGGGAATGGATATCTGGTTTGAGGTTTATGATTCTATTCCACAGACATTCATAGCTCAAACCTTTACTGTCATTGCACCAGAGCATCCTTTGGCTAGGAAGCTTGTAAAAGGAACCAAACATGAGAAGCGGGTCATGGAATTTGTGGAGAAAATAAAGAAGAAGAAAACAGAAAATAGATTTGATGTCGAAAAGGATATTGAAGGCGTCTTCACTGGAAGGTATGTTGAGAACCCTTTTGGGAAAGGCGATTTGCCTATCTGGGTGGCATCTTATGTTCTAGCTGAATACGGAACAGGTGTTGTAAATTGCAGCGCCCATGACGAAAGGGATTTTGCGTTTGCGAAGGAGTTCAAGATACCTCTTAGGATAGCAATGCTACCAGAGGACAAAGAACTTGCAGAAAAGGTCAAAAATCTTAAGTTATGCTACCACCATGCAGAAGATGGAATAATACAGGAACCAGCAGAGTTCAGGGGCATGACTTGGAAAGAATCACGAGAACCCATTATAGATTATATTGAAAAACACAAGCTGGGAAAAAGGGCTACCCAGTATAAGTTGAGGGATTGGCTGATTTCAAGGCAGAGGTATTGGGGAACGCCAATTCCTGTAATTTACTGCGACAAGTGTGGAACAGTGCCTGTGCCGGAAAAGGATTTGCCGGTAAAGCTTCCGGAGAATGCTCCCTTCACTGGCCAAGGAAACCCCTTAGACAAGGTAAAGCACTTTGTAGAGGCGAAGTGCCCAAAGTGTAAGGGCAAGGCAGGGAGGGAAACTGACACTATGGACACGTTTGTTGACAGCAGCTGGTATTTTCTCCGCTTTTGCAGCCCTGGTGAAAAGAAGGCAATGTTTGACAAGAAGGCAGTAAGCTATTGGATGCCTGTAGACCAGTATATTGGAGGGATAGAGCATGCGATAATGCATCTTCTGTACGCGAGGTTCTTTACAAAGGCATTGAGGGACCTTGGCTTGCTGCGCTTTGATGAACCCTTCACAAGGCTTTTAACCCAGGGAATGGTTTTGAAGGGCGGCGAGGTAATGAGCAAAAGCAAGGGAAATGTTGTTGACCCAGGCGAGATGATGAGGAAATTTGGCGCTGACACGGCGAGGACCTTTATTTTGAGTGTTTCTTTGCCGACAAAGGAGCTTGAGTGGAGTGACAAGGGCGCGGAAGCCACATTCAAGTTTTTGCGCAGGCTATTTGAGTTTGTTGCCGGGAGCAAAGTAAGGCTTGGAAGGGGCAAAACCGACAGGAAAAAGCTTGCTTCAAGGGACAGGCTACTGCTAAGCAAGACCCATAGGACAATAATCAAGGTTTCAGAGCAGATGTCCGGCTTTGAGTTCAACTTTGCCTTGAACAACATTGTAAAATTATTTAACGCCATGCAAAAGGCCGAGAATGCTGACAGGAACACGCTTGGCTTTTCTGTCAGGGCATTGCTACAGTTGCTCGCACCCTTTGCTCCGCACCTTTGTGAGGAGTTGTGGCAAGTGGTTGGGGAGAAAGGCCTTGTCAGCCTGAGCAGTTGGCCAAAAGCAGATGAAAGGATGATTGACAGGCAAGCAGAGCAGGCAGAATCCTTTATTGAAGGCATCAAAGAAGACATTAGGCACATAAAAGAGCTTGCAAACATTGTCCAACCAAAGAAAATCGTGCTGTTTACAGCGCCTGCCTGGAAGTGGAAAGCAATCCCAATAGCGGCAAAAGCATGCAATAAAAGGCCTGATTTGGGGGCAACAATAAAGGCACTAATGCAAGACCCAGGCATTAAAAAGCACGGCAAAGAAGTCCAAGGCTTTGCAAAAGCCCTTGTTGCAAAAATTACAGTGCTGAAACAAGCAGAAAAAATAAACGAAACCGCTGTACTCAAAGAAGCAAAAAAGGAACTGGAAAAAGAGCTTGGCAGCAGCATAAAAATAGAGCAGGCTGAAAAAAGCAGCCACCCAAAGGCAAGGAACGCCTTTCCATTAAAGCCAGCCATTTTCGTGGAATAGAAACAATTAAATTGCTGAAAGGTTGTTTTTTGTTATGCACAGGAAAAAACGCAGTAAACCAAGAGGCCCTAGAAAGGCAAAATTCAGGAGGGGCAGCGCAAAGCCAGGTACAATAAAACCAACTAAGTCATCTGTAAAAAAATCTGATATGCCCTTTTTGTAGAAAGGCTTTTATTCAAGCAAGCTGTCTTTTTTATTATGCCAAAAGTTCGAAAAAAGCGCAGTAGCCGCAAGAGAAACGTCATGAAAAAGGTTAAAAGGAGGCTTAAGCCCAAAGTGCCTCTCCAGAAAAAAATAAGCACCTTTGTCATACTGCTTGACAGACTGCCTAAAAGCCTTTTTGTCGATGCTGACCGCGTGGCATTTGAAAATATTAGGAACATTAGCATTGGCGACAGTGTTGGAAGGCTTGGTGAACAGCACTTGAAGATTCTTAAAAGGATTTCAAAAAGCGTTTTTGCTCAACAAAATAGGAAAAGGGAAGTAAGCTAGGCTACATTTTTTCAATTGCTTCGATGTCAAGCAATTGCAGGCCGTTTTTTAGGACTTGGGCGGTTGCCTGG
Source organism: archaeon (assembly GCA_030616665.1). Classification (GTDB taxonomy): domain Archaea; phylum Iainarchaeota; class Iainarchaeia; order Iainarchaeales; genus JAFCCL01. The sequence goes on from JAUWWX010000040.1 coordinate 6,150, forward strand.
ACAAGGGCAAGCCTTTCGTTCCTCAATTCATCCGATTCTGCTTTGATTACTGGGTGTTTGTGGTAAAAGGTGTTGAATGCTTCCGCTGTTTCAATCAGGCACTGGCAGATTATGTGTGGGCTTAATTTCATAAGGGCCTTTTTAACTGCTTTTGGGTAGGAGTCAAGCAGCTTCAAAAGCCTTTGCTCTTCCTTGCTTGACAGCCTGCCAAAGCTTTTTGGCTTTCCACCACTTGCTTTCCTCAAAATGCTTCTTGCCCTTGCATAGGCGTATTGCACGTAAGGCCCTGTTTCGCCCTCAAATGAAATGCTTTCCCTTGGGTTGAACAAAAGGTTTTTTTGCACCGCAATTTTCAGCATGTAGAACTTTATGGCTGCCAAGCCAATTGCCCTGCTTCTCTCCTCAAGTTGTTTTGCGTTTAGCTTTTCACCTCTTTTCTTTATTTCCTCGGCTGCAAGCCCTTTCATCTCTGCAATTATTTCGTCTGCGTCAATCACTTTACCTTCCCTGCTCTTCAATTTTCCTGAAGGCAAGTAAACCATGCCATGGCTGAGATGCCTGCAGTTCTTTGCCCACTTAAAGCCCAAAATCCCAAAGATTTTGAACAGCTGCCTGAAGTAAAGGTCCTGCTCAGAACCCACAACCCAGAGGCTTTCATTCAGCTTGAACTTTTCAAACTTGTATTTTGTCAAAGCCAAATCGTTTGTGATGTAAATGCTTGTTCCATCCGCCCTTAGAATGGTTTTGTTAGGCAGGCCGTGCGCTTCAAGTTCTGCCACAAGTGCGCCCTCATCGTTTTTCTTGAACAGGCCCTTCTTTTTTCCCAATTCAATCAACGGCTTTGCCTTGTCATACATCTCTGATTCAAAGAACCATGCGTCGAATTTGCTTCCAAATTCCCTGTAAGTTTCCTTGAATCCCTGTACAGCCCAGCTTCTCATTTTCTTCCACAAGGCCATTGTTGGCTTGTCCTTTTCCTCCCATTTTTGCAGAAGCCCATAGGCCTGCTCTTCAAGGGACGTATCTTGTTTGACTTTTTGATTGAAGAGCACGTAGTAATCGCCGACGAAATAGTCTGGTTTCTTTTTTGCGCTTTTTGGCGTAGTCCCTTTTCCAAAGAGCTTGTAGGCAAGCATGCTTTTGCAGATGTGAATTCCCCTGTCGTTTATAAGGTTTGCTTTTACTGCCTTGAAGCCGTTTGCCTCAAGGATGTTTGTTATTGCCATACCAATGCTGTTGTTTCTCAAATGCCCTAGATGCAGGGGCTTGTTGCTGTTTGGGGCAGAGTACTCAACCATTGCCTTCTGGCCTTTGCAAAAGCTGTCTTTGCCGTATTTTTCCTTTTGCTTCAAAAC
>JAUWWX010000145.1 GCA_030616665.1 archaeon
CAAAAATAAAAGAAGTAGAAGCCCCGCCGCCGCCAGCCGCTGCATTTCTGAAAGTTTTAATTGGCGCAGAATATGGACCTGTTCCATATTTTGTTATCACTGCAACAAAAACAATATGATTTTAACCATCATCACCATACGATACTGTAGGCGATGATGAGGTTAACACCTGCTGAAGACTCCTTTTTTAAACCTTTTCAACCGCAATTTTTTTACAAATTTTTTGATTTGTCTCTCCTGTTCCGTTGAGGGCGGGAAGGTAGCCAAAAAAAGGAATTTTGGTGATTTTGGTGGCAAAGAAGGCTGAGCGAGAAGAAGGGAAAGCCAAAAAGGAAGAGAAGGCCAGCCAAAAGGCCGGAAAAGAGGAAAGGGCTGGCAGCCACAAGGCAGGAAAGCCAGCCAAAGAGGAAGAGGAAAAAGCCGGAAAGGAAGAAAGAAATGTGAAGGAAAGAGAAAAAGAGCGTGGCAGGGAAGAAAAGAAGAAAAAGAAAGAAAAGCCAAAGAGAGGCAAAGTTTCTGGGAAAGAAAAGTTTGTCGAGCTGAAGCACGAGGAAATAGTTGAGGCAATTGTGCATTTGGCAAACGAAGGACATTCCCAAAGCGAAATTGGAATGATTCTGCGAGACCAGTATGGCATTCCCAAAGTTGCCAAGGTGGTAGGAAAAAAGATTGGCGCAATTATGCAGCAGCAGAATTTGATGCAGCAGATTCCGGAAGACCTGATGAATCTTATCAGGAAAAGTGTTGCCCTGAAGGAGCATCTTGCCAGGAACAGGAAGGACATTAGTGCAAAGCACGGCTTAATGCTGACAGTTTCAAAAATCAGGGCGCTTGAACGCTACTATAAGAAAAAGGGCAGGCTGCCAATGCAGTGGAGGTACTCGCCTGAAACGGCTGCACTGCTGGCAAAGTAGAAGGGTTTAAGTATGCGTTACCAATTTGTTTTCTCAAGGGAAGGAAAGGAAATTGCAAAAGAATCTGGAAATGTGGACTTGGAACAAGTGCTTAAAAAAGTTGATTCAATTATTGCGAGGCAAAAGTGATTTTTTATGGAGGAGAAAAAGCAGGCCGAAGAGCAGGGCAAGGAAAAGCCGGTGAGGAAGAGCAGAACTGTTGACAAGTGGAAGAAAAAGCAGTGGTATAACATTATTGCACCAGACGAATTTGACAAAAAGCTACTTGGTGAAACCGTAGCAGAGAAGCCAAAGAACCTTGTTGGCAGGATAATCAAGGTTGACTTGGGACAGCTTACTGGGCAAAGGCAAAAAAGGTACATAAGCGTTTTGTTCAAGGTCAAGGTTGTTGAGGGAAACAACGCAGGCTGCGTTACACTAGGCCACAAGATAAGCCAGGGTTTTTTGAACCGGCTTGTAAGGCGGAGAATGAGCAAGATTGAAGTTACCCAAACAGCAGAAACCGCTGACGAAAAGCGCGTTAAGGTAAAAAGCATTGCGTTGTCTGTCAGAAAGCTGAGTAAAAAGCAGAAAACCGATATAAGTAAGAAGATGAGGGAAGTAGTTGAAAAAAGCATTAAAAAGAAGCCATTTGTACAAGTTTCACAGGAAATTATCTTTGGGGTTGTTGCCTCAAAGCTTTTCAAGCAGCTGACAAAGATCGCGCCTTTGAAGCGGGTTGAAATAATAAAAAGCAGGCTGCTGGAAGGTAGGTGAATGACCCCTCCAATGGAAGTAATAATTCTTTTGCTTAGCCTTGGCATATTTAGCGCGGTTAGCTACAAAAAAAGGCTGCTTAACTTTGAAGGAATCCTGATTGCAAACATTGTTGGGATAGCAATCTTTCTCTTGTCTAATGGAGATCTGACATACTTTTTTGTGGCAGTTCTGTTCTTTGCTGCTGCGGAAGCCGGAACCTTTTACTCAAGGAAGAAAAAGCCAAAGCATGAGGTAAGGACCGCAGGAAACATCTTTGGCAACAGCGGAACAGCAATTCTGGCCCTTGCCTTGGGCTTTCCCTTCGGCTTCTTTGCCGCGTTTTCAAGCGCCCTTGCTGATACCCTAAGCAGCGAAATAGGAATTCTTTCAAAAAGAAAGCCTGTGCTGATTACAACCCTTGAAGAGGTCAAACCAGGAACAGACGGCGGCATTACACCCCTGGGAATGAACGCAGCTATTGTCGGAGCAGCAATAATTGCGGCAGTGCATTTTGTGATTTTTGGAAATCTGTTTCTGTTCCTTGTTCTTACCATAAGCGGGGTTTTTGGTTCGCTTGTTGACAGCTTTTTTGGAGCCGTGTTTGAGAGGAAGGGAATGCTCAATAATGCGGAAGTCAACTTTTTGGGAAGCCTTGGCGGAACAGCAGCTGCCTGGGTTATTCTGGCACTTTAAAGCCCGAAGATAGATTTAAATTACATTAATCAGAAAATCAAATGGCGGGGGAAAAACGGTGGATTGAATGGACTTATGGATTCTGTTTGTCTTAAGGGTCAGCCTGATGGCAATTCCGCTGTACTTGTGTAATGGGACTGCCCTAATCTTCGGGGGCAAAACTCCCGTAGACCTTGGAAAAAGGTTTTTTGACGGCAGGCACATTCTGGGAGGAGGAAAGACCTTCAAGGGAACAATTGCAGGGATACTTTTTGCATTGCTAGGTGTGCTCGCATTAAGCGTTGTTTTTCCCCAGACTTCGGTCATTATAGAAACGAACTACCTCTGCTATGGAGCCATACTTGCAGCCGGTGCCGTATTGGGGGACTTTGCAGGCAGCTTCCTGAAAAGGAGGCTTGC
>JAUWWX010000109.1 GCA_030616665.1 archaeon
CTTGTTCCCGTTGAACAGGGCAGCATCTTGCTTTCATGCGGCATGCAGGAAACGCAGTACAAGCGCGATTTATGCTGGCTTTTTGAGGCCACGGCAGAGGTTAACGCAGAAAAATGCACGAACATTGCGGAAAGGTCTGTGAGAATAGACTGCGTCAGGACAGTTGCCGTTGACACTGAGGGGGGAAACGCAGAAAAGCTTGCAGTATGCAATGCCTATTTGTCGGATGATGAACCGCAGCTTTACATGTGCCACAGCACGGTTGCCAAGGACCTGCTTGACTACTCCATTTGCGGGGCAATGCCTGAGCAGCCAAACGACTACAAGGCGCACTGCATTTGGATAGTTGACAGTGAAACCAGTTAAAGCAGTCTCAGCTTTCCTGTAAGCATGTCCAAATCAACCTCGGCCGCCGGCCCTATTGCAATGCACGTTGGCTCGCCGGCCTTAACCTGTGTCAGGCCTGCGTCCTTCACCAAAGCAGCGGGAAATTTTCTTTTCGCCTTGTTGAAGAGGTCAAGGAGCGTTTTTTTCCCATTTATCCTCAAAACTATTTTTTTCATTCCGCCTGAGACCCAGGCGTCGTAGGCAGCGGTCGTAACCCTGTCCAAGGCTGCAACGCTTGCATGTGCTGCCTGGGAAGCTATCTTGCCCTTGCCCATCTTCAAATCGGTTCTTACAACAATTGCCTGCTTCAAAGTCATTGCCTGTTCACTGAAAAAATTCGCTTAATTATTTGACAGCCTTTCCCTTTTTATTCTTATAGTCTTGGATTGCCTTCCGCAGTGCATCCAGTGCGAGAATGCTGCAGTGGTATTTAATTGGAGGCATTTTTCCAAGCCCTTTAATCAAGTCCTTTTTTGTAATCTTTTCAGCGTCTTTGAGGCTTTTTCCCTTAACCATCTTCGTCAGAAGGCTGCTGTTTGCAATAGCAACAATGCAGCCAAAGGTTCTGAATCGAACATTCTTAATTATTTCTTCGCCTTTCTTGTTTTTGCCGACTTTTATGTAAATGTGCATAACGTCCCCACAAACTGGGTTGCCCACCTTGCCCACTCCGTCAGGGTTCTTTATCTCCCCAATGTTTTTTGGATGTCTGAATTCCTTAAAAATTTTTTCACTATACATTCCAATCACTTTCCCCCAAGAGGGCTTATTTTCCTAAGCCTCTGCACAATCTTCGGCAATTCCTGCAAAACATAATCAATGTCTTTTGCGCTAGTGTTTCTTCCAAGCGTAAACCTAAGCGACCCATGGCATTTCACGTGAGGCAAACCAATTGCTCTGAGCACATGGCTTGGCTCAAGGCTTTTTGTACTGCACGCGCTTCCAGTGCTTGCCGCAATTCCCTTGTCGCTCAGCATCAAGACCATGCTCTCTCCCTCAACAAAATCAAAGCCCAAAGCAGCATTGCATGCAAGCCTTGGCTCTCTTGCCCCATTAAGCCAGCCGTCCTTAATCTCAAGGCAGCCGTCAATTAATTTGTTGCGCAGCTTTCTTTCCCTTGCATTGTCTTCGGCCATTTCCTTCACCGCAAGCTTCAGGGCAGAGGCCATTCCAACAATGCCTGGCGTGTTCTCTGTCCCGCTTCTCAGGCCTTTTTCATGGCCCCCGCCAAATGCAATCGGCTCCGCTTTCACACCTGCCCTCTTATACAAAAAGCCAACTCCTTTTGGCCCGTAAAACTTGTGAGCAGACGCACTCAGCAAATCAATGCCCATTTTCTGCACATCAATTTTTTCCTTGCCAACTGTCTGCACCGCATCAGAGTGGAACAGCACGCCCCTTTCGCGACACATTTCACCAATTTCCTTCACTGGCTGCACTGTCCCAATCTCATTGTTTGCATGCATTATGGATACAAGCACAGTCTCTTTATGCAGAGCCTTTTCCACTTCGCTCAATTCCACAAACCCTTCTTTGGTAACCGGCAAAAAATTTACATCAAAGCCCTTCTTTTCCAGATGCTGTGCAGTGTGCAGCACTGCGTGGTGCTCAAAGGCACTTGTAACCAGGCCCTTTCCCTTTTCCCTGTTTGCCTTCATAACCCCCTGCAGCGCGATGTTGTCCGACTCAGTTCCGCCACTGGTGAAATAAATCTCCTCCTGCCCTGCATTAATCGCTTTTGCAATATCTTCCCTTGCTTTCTCAACTGCCTCCCTTGCCTCCTGCCCAAAAGAGTGCAGGCTGCCGGCGTTCCCAAGCCTCTCACTGAAAAAAGGTTCCATTTCCTTCAGCACCCTTTTGTCCAAGGGCGTTGTAGCAGCGTGGTCAAGATAAATCCTGCGCTTCATTTCCCTGACCTCCAGCACTTTGCACCGTGTTCAGCGTAATGCCTTTCAAGTGCGGAAAAAATGTCCCCTTCCTTAATCTTCTTCAAGAACGTTTCCCTCAAACTGTAAACCACTTTCTTACCCTGTCTTCTCGATTCAACAAAGTTGCATTTTCGCAACGCAGCCAAGCTGTGACTTACCGTGCTCTGCTCTTCCCCCAACTGCTCTGCCAGTTCACTCACGCTTCTTGGCTTTGCCTTCAGCAACTGAATTATCGCAATCCTCAAGGGGTTGCCCAGAACCTCAAAGCACCTGTGGTAAGGAATTGAACCAGGCTTCATATGAAATAGGTTTCATGTAATGTTTTTAAGGGTTTTGATTGTTTACATTTCCCAAACGGTGTCATCAACCTAAAGTTTTTCCAGCCGCTTCTTAATATTTTTGGCCGCGCTGCTTTCATAACCAGAAATCAGTCCCTTTGAACGCAGGCCAAGTTTTTTAGCTATGTCAACAAGCGTTTTGTCTTCAAGCCTCATTCTTACAACGGTTTTTTCTCTTTGACTCAAGCCTGTTTCCGTTTCATTAGAAATCTTAATTATCTGTTTTCTTATGTCCCCAAATCCCATTTCTGAAACAACACTAATGCTTAAACCAAGCTTGAGCAGCAAGTGTCTTGCTGTTAAGGGAACCCGGCTTCTTGGAACCAATGGTTCGGTCCTGCCGGCAGCAATCTCTAAAAAAGGGGCCTGTTTTTCAGAAGCCTTTTTTTCATCGAAGTAAATGCGTCTGCATATCATCTTTACGCCGCCTCTTATCCAATCACTTATTTTTACAGGCCTGCCTTTTTTGTCTTTTCTCTCTGGGTCAAAGTAGTCAAGCTGCTCCAGCACAAACAATTTTACAGCCCTCAAAAAATCCTTTCTTTTTCTGCCAAAAGCACCTTTGACATACGGTGACCTCCACCAGATATTTGCAATTTTTTCAATAAGTTCATTATGATTTTTGATAACATCCCATTTTTCTTTCTCTGTTGTGTAATAACCTATTTTTTTTCTCGTTTGTCTTTTTGCCCTCTTCTTTAGACTCTCCGATATCCTTTCTCCCAGAATCGCTTTTGCCAATTCAGGCGGCCTAATTTCGTCTCTCTTGTCAGCCTTGCTTACTAAATCGCTTAGATCTAGGCCAGCCCTTCTTGCAATTTTAGGATTTGGCGCTAAGGTCATGCTAAGCGCCCTTCTGATGAAAACGCCTCGTCTTCGAGGGCTTTTCTTCCACCTGCCAAGTTGAACTCTGCGTTTCTTCTTGGTTTTTTTCCTTGCCATTTAAATAATTCTTCCAGTTCTACTTATTAATTGTTTTTGTAGTTCCAAATTTTCAGAATTTTCTTAAACCAAGATTCAGGCATAAAAACGCTACTCGACTATTTCCCTCAGCCTGAGGCTCTTTGTTATGCCGTCGCTGCCCCACAAATAGGTAAAGCTAACAGCCTTTTCTTTGCCTATCCAGACCTGTCTGTCCCTTGGGTGCAAATGCCCTGTGAGGGTGAACTTTTCGCTGAATTCAACCAATGCTTTGTCTCCGTCACAGTTCACCAGCTTGAAGATTGGACCGTCTTTTGGGA
>JAUWWX010000049.1 GCA_030616665.1 archaeon
AAGGCACGAAAGCCAGGTTCAAAGGACAAGGTTTGATACAGCAGCCAAAAACATTGCAGAATTCAGGAGGATAACAATTGCAGAACAAATGTTTTCACAGCTTGGAAAAAAGCCAATTGAAGTAAAGCCATACCTGGAGTTGTTCAGCATCTCAAAATGGTGAAAGCTATTTCTTGTAAGCCTGGGAAATTTTTGAAAGAACCCCTTCAATCTCATCCAAGGACTCGTTGACAGGCCTCTTAATCCAGTGATTGAAGGAGTCAACAATGCTGTTTGGCTCGGCGGAAGGGCTGTTGTTCAAAAAATAGCGGTTTTTCTTCCGCTGCAGCAATTCAAGGGCAATAAGCCTGTTCAAGTGGTACCTGAGAAGCTTTTCGCCTACCCTTTTGTGGAATTTGTTGCCAATATAGGTCTGCAGTTCCAAGGTAGAGGGATTCTGCTTCTTGGCTAGAAGGAAGTGGAAAAGTGCATCCAAGACGTTCAAAACAGTGTCCCTGCTCTCCTGCTCGGACAAAAGCCCGAATGACAAGGCAAACCATCTGAGGAGAGAGCGCTTTGTAAGCTGCACGCTTGGAGGCAAATCCATCCTCTTGATTACAAAGGTTTTCCTCACCAGCTCTGATTCAGGGATGTGCGCCATGGCTTAGACACTTATACATAATTTACTTGGGAAAGAAATTCTTTCCTTCGGCAATAAATTATTCCATTCCAGTATTTAAGGCTTTCTGCTGCTTGACGAAAACAATCTTTTTTAAACAATTTCAGCAGGGAATTATTTTATGATTGAGGTTAGGACAACCTTTACGCCGTTCAAGATGAGGATTAGCAGAAGGGAGCCAGTAACGCTTTCGGTTGAATTGATTAACCAGGGCAACGAGCTGGAGATTGTTTCGCTTGAATTGAACCTTGGCGGGCAATTCAGCCTTGAGAAAACAGGCTTCAAGAGCGATGCAGCGGAAAGGATACCTGAATTCAAGCCAGGCGAAACAAAGAAATTCTATTACGATTTGTGGCCAAAGCAGATGGTCAGGCCAGGCGAGCATGAAATCAAGCTGGCAGTTACTGAGCACTACAAGGGCTTTAATTACGTGAAAAAAACGCACAATAAGGTTTTGAAGCTCGCTGTCGAGGAATAGATTTTACTCAATCTCCTTCTCCAACCGGTTTTTTGGGGGGTTACTCAATCTTCTTTTTCTCCAGCTCAAGCAAGTGGACCTTTTCCCTGTAACCAAACAGCTTCTGCCTGAAAAAATCCTCCTTTATTGTTTGCTTGCAGTACTCGGCTTCCAAATTTCTGATTTTTTCCCTAAGCTGCCTAATCTCTTCGTCAATTTCCTGCAGCCTGTTCTCAACCTCAAGCTGCTCCTTTGACTTCTTGGGCTGCCTTGAAAAAAGCCTCTTTATCTTGACCGCTGCCACAATCGCTCCCTTGTGCACAGCGTACCCTGACTCCCTTGGCAGCCTTTTCATTGCCAAAGCCTGCTTCCGCCTCTCAACCACTATCTCACGCCTGATCTTTGCAAGCTCTTTCTCCTGCCCTGCAATCTTCTTTGAAAGCAGCTCCCTCTGCTTCTTTTCCTTTGCAATCGACATCTGAAGCAGCAGCCTCCTCTTTGAAAGTGAAATCCTGCCCATCCTGCGCAAAAGCGATGAAAGCCTGTGAGTTCTCCTCAGGCCGACGAAGGCAAGGGCTGCTGCAACAATAAGGGCCGCGATCGCAAGAATGTGAAACAACTGCAAGGGCTGCTGGACCGAAAACTCTATTACTGTAGAGCCCATGTTTCCAAAACCGTCCTCGGCCGAAACAACAAGGAACGCACCCTTTAGGTCTGCATCGGAAAAGAGGTAGTGCCCGGCGAAAACGCCGTTGCCTTCACCGGAAAGCGGAATCGAAACATTGTTCAGGGCAGCGTTGACATCCGCATCCAGAACAGGCTGCCCGCTCCCGTAAACAAGCCTGAACTTTAGCTCCAGCTTTTCCCGAGCCATTGCCTCTGGCGCAGGAGGCTCAACCAGGACAGCAATTATCCGGCCGGTGTTTACATCCCTGACTAGTTCCTCATAGCCAACTATTTCGGAACCTGAGCTGTCAACCTTTAAGGCGAAAAACGAAAAAATGTGCTCCCCTACCGGGAAATCCAGCGGAATGGAATACTGGCCTGCATACCGGCCGCTTCCAACATCCTGCAGCTCAACCTCATTGCCCTCAGAATCGCTCAAGGAAATTAAGGCGCCCTCAACAACTCTGCCCCCACTGTCCTTCACAACCACATTGAGGTCAATCAATTCCCCCCTTGCAAAATCGCTTTCAATGCCTGAAGGGAACTCGAAAGAAAGCTGGTATTCTGCCTCAGAATGGCTGCATCTGGAAGCACAAACCCCGGGGTTGTTGCACTCATCGGAGGTCAAAGGATTTGAGTCGTCGCAGTCCGCATTGGAAGAGCAGACAACAGTGCAGACAGTGTTTGAGCAGCTTGCATCGCATGTGCCGGGATTGGCGCAGGCGTCAGTAGTCAAAGGATTTGAATCGTCGCAGTCCGCATTGGAATAGCATGCAGGCGTGCAATAGTCATTAAGGCAGTGGGCGCCACAGCCTCCTGGGTGGATGCAGGTATCAACAGTTTCCGGGTTTGCGTCATCGCAGTCAGCATTGCTGAAGCAGGTGGGTGTGCAAACCACGCTGCTGCAGTCGGCGTCACAGGTTCCGGCATTGTTGCAGGTGTCAACAGTTGAGCTGTCACCATCATCGCAATCTGAACTGGAAAAGCACTCGATATTGCAGGTTGTGTTGCTGCAGTTTGCATTACAGGTTCCAGGGTCAACACAAACGTCAACAGTGGAAGAATCCGAGTCATCGCAGTCGGAATCGGAAGAGCAGACAACGGAACAGCTTGTATTAGAGCAGGCAGCACTGCAGGTGCCCGGGCTTGTGCAGGTATCAACCGTAAGCGAATCGCCGTCATCACAGTCGGAATCAGCACTGCATGCAATATCACAGGCAGTGTTTGAACAACTGGCATCACAAGTGCCTGGATTGGAGCAGGAATCAATCGTTAAGCTGTTGCTGTCATCACAGCCAGCGTCATTGCTGCAGGCAACCGAACAAGGCACATTGGAACAGGAAGAATCGCACTCACCAGGGCTGTTGCAGGTGTCAACAGTCAGGGAATTGGAATCGTCACAGCCAGCGTCAGAACTGCAAACAACGCTGCCAGGGCATTCTGCAGGGCAGGTTACGCAGTCCTCAGAGGAATCACAGGTGCCGTTTCCGCAGCACTCTCCTGTCGGGTTTCCAAGCTCGTCACAATCCGGGTCAATGCCAAAGCAGCCTGCGCTTTCGCAGGAGGCGTCGCAAACAGTTGAGCAGCCACCACAGGAACCAGCAATACAGTACTCATCGGCGGCACAGTCCATTGTATCCCCGGAACAGCACTGGGTCCACTGTTTGGAATTAAGGCACAGGTAGGTTCCAGAAGTAAGGCCGTCACAGCCTGTAACAAAGTCAGAGCAGCCTCCAAATCCATCGCAGGATGCATGGCAAATTAATTCTGGGCCATCGCCTGTGCAGTCTGTATCACAGCAGTCTTCCGGGCAGTCTGCATAAGTTTCAGAAGCCGTGCAGTTTCCGTTGACAATGCAGGAAAACCGAAGCGTAAAAAGGCCTGTCTGGCCGCCGTCCTGCAGAACCTGCGGAAAAAACAATACAATTGAAGCAATTATTATTACAACAATCGTTGCCGCCCACCCGATTTTTGGATTCATTCGCTATATATAGGACTTAATTGGTATTTAAATAATTCACCAAAAGGGGGCAATTTTGGCAGGGAAAAAGGGAAGAATTAAAAGGAAGAAAGGAGAAAAATTTAATCAAGGGACGAGAGCATTCGGAGAAGAAACCCAAAAAGAAAAACACTATACACCAGGGGAAAGAAACGCCTCCTTAAAATCCTGGGAAAGAAAAGGCTGAGCCAGACAAAGATGGAGAGAAGGGCAGCAAGAGAGCAATGGAAGCAAACTTTGGGGTATTATCCAGCAAAGCTCAGTGAACAGGTTGAAAAGCCAAGCAGGTACACAAGAAAAGGAATAAGGAAAATTACTGGTGCTGAAGGAAGAATCATTCGAGAAGAGTTTATTGTCAGAAGGGTTCACAAAGGCGGGCCAGGCAAGGCAGGCAGTGCAAGAGGAGAAGGGCCTGTAAGATACGGAACCGCGGCAGCTGTTAGAATAATGATAAAAAAATCAAAGCCCAAAAGGAAGAAAAGCCGCGGACAAAAGACAAAAAGGGAGAAAAGGAAGAAAAAGAAAGGGAGGTAAATGAAATGCCAAGGGTAAGAAAGGCTGTAAAAAGAAAAACAAATATCAGAAAAGTCCCAAAGCGCATTCCACGCGGCAAACGCACGCAGAAGCAAGGCGGGTCAAAGTACGAGAAAAGGGAAAGGAAGGTACAACAACAAAAAATTGCTACATAACGAGGTTTCTTTTTCTCTTTAAAACAATTACTCCTGTTCCCCTGCCAAGCGCTCAAGTTTTTTCCTGGTAAAGAACCTGCCCTTGACCGAAATGACTGTGTCCTTAACCTTCCTCTTTTGAGCCTCGGAAACCTTTCTTTCGGCAATCAGGGCGTCAAGGACCCTGGCATCTACTTCTGCCCTGGCTTTTCTGACCCTAGAGCGATTAAGGCTGGTCCTGAGTTTGGCTCTTCCAGCAGAGTTTTCCCTTGGAAGCGAAGCAAGCTGCTTTTCAAGCGAGGCAATCCTTTTACCCATGCCTGAAACAGTTGCATGCAATGCCCTTGCATGATACCATTTAGTGCTCCTCCTCTTAATTGCAAGCATGACCTGCGCAGGGTTTGCATTTGCCTTCCTGCCGATGTGATTAATTAAGTTTATTTTCCCAATGTCGCGGGCAACATCCCAATTGTAAAGACGGCAAATTTGCGTCCACATGCCACCCTCGCTCCTGTCAAGGCCAAGTTTAACAAAAGGCGACCTGCCGTGCCTTTTGGCAGGCTTTTTGGAAGGCTTTGCTTTTCTAGCCCTAGTAGGCCTTCCCTTCTTCCCTTTGCCAGACCGGCCAGTTATGGCCTCAATCTGCGTTCTAACAAACTTCTTGTGTATCTTTTTTCTCCTATCCTCTTTGCTAGAAAAAGTTAAATCAAGCACCTCTCTACCTGAAAAGTGAACAGGGGCGCAGCCGGGAGCAGAAACAAGGGCAGCACCTGCAGCACCTGCTGCCAGTGCCTTAAGGAACTGTCTCCTATTCATTTTTCTCTTTGCAGGCATGTGTAACCAAGAGATATTGTGCAATTAGGTTATTAAAAAATCTTTTCCCAATGGAAAAAAGGAAAAAATGCAATTGGTTTAAATAGTGGGAAAGAACAATTAATTTAAGGAATGGGAAATTATGGATCCAAAAAAGCCTGTGAGATTGGGTGGCACGCCTGTGTTCTTGGCCTCAACAAAAGTGAATCTGGCAGACCCTGACACAATCAACTGGCTGAAGGCAAGCAAGATAACAAGGGTGTTCTGCCTCTTCCCACTGAAACCAGAGCAATTTGGCACACTTAACAAAGATGTGAAGGAAGTCTTTCACACAATGAGCAGAATGTACGAAAGACTTGGCATAGACCCACACTTTGCTGCAAAGCTCAGCTCAGCAGGCATAACAGCCAAATCACTTGGAAGAAACCCAAAAACCCTAAGAAGCTACAGGTCTTTCCTAAGGGAATCCCTAGGCGTAACAAGAAAGGGAAAAAGCATCCTGGTTCAATGCGAGGGAGGAAAACACATGAGTGGGGCATATGCAATGTTCTACCTTGCCTCGGCAACGCGGATGGATTTGGGGAAAATAAGGGAAACTTTCTACAGAGCAGGCCTTACTGGCGGCGATGTCACAAGAATTGAACAAAGCCTAAAAAGCGCAAAAGTGGACATAAGGGAAATTATTGAAACCAAGACGGCAAAGGTAAGAATTGCAGCGCAAATCAAAGCAATGCTGCAAGCAAAAAAACGCAAGAAGAAAAAGAGGAAAACCAAGAGAGTTGCCCACCGGAGGAGGGCTGGAAAAACAGGGGGCAGGAGAATAAAATAAATCTGTTATGTAGTTAAATGCTACATAATCTGTTTTGTTTTAGTTGTTTTCCCCCAATAATTAATGCAAAATATGCCTAACTTGGTCATTAAAATCGGCGGCCTGCAGCTTTTCGCTGAAACCACTGCAGAGAACCCTGAAACAGTGAAAAAGGTTTTGGAACAGCTGCCGGTTGAGGCAACAGCCCAAAGATGGGGCCAGGAAATCTACTTTTTGGTGCCGTTTGGTATAGCCGAAGAGCACGGCAGACAGGAATGTGAGCCAGGCGAAGTCGGCTTCTGGGTTGGCGGCCCTGGCATCGCCGTTTTCTTCGGAAAAACGCCTGTGAGTACAAGTGACAAGCCAAAAGCCTATTCTCCCTGCAATTTCTTTGCGCGGCTTTCAGGAAAGCTGGACAAGCAGGCTTTGAATGCAGTGAAAGATGGCGAGAAAATAGTGCTCAGTAAGGAGAAATAGGCAGGACTTATACATAACACCTTGTGCTTTCACGCCACCCGCGCTTCCACTACTCGGTTTTTCCATGCGTTTTTTTCATTTTTTCTCAAAGTTCTAGACGTAGAGAATCGGCATAATTCGTATTATCCGTTATCTC
>JAUWWX010000013.1 GCA_030616665.1 archaeon
AAAGAATTTCGCGCTTGAGAAAGATAACTATTTCCAAAAAATTGTTGGAATTGTGGGCACAGAATCAGTTTCCCTTCTTTCTCAGCACCTTTACTTGGCTGCCCCACCTGATGTACTCGACCTCAAGGCCGCTTGCCAGGCCAGAAATCTCGGCTGGCTTCTTCACGTCAAACATTTCATAGGACTGAAGGTCCATTATCTGCAGCATGTCCCCCATTACTGCAACGACTTGGGCACTGCCCTTGACCATTATTGGCACGTCAACGTCCATGCTGGTTGACTTCAAAAGCCCCCTTTTTTGGTTTGAGAAAACGTCGAATGCAACAACCCTTACCTTTGCTGAACCGTGCTTCCCTGGCTTTGACTTGTCAGTCGCTTTAACCTGGCAGGCAAATCCGTCAATCAGGACAAAAGAGCCGGGTTTCAAATGACCTGCGCTTGTAAACATCTTTTCACCCTCAGCCAAAAAATTCACCCCAATAAATTAGCCCGTTTCCTTTTAAATATCTTTTCGCTCATATTCGCGGGCAAGAATAGAGTAAACTCGCAGGTCATGCATTTTTCCCAGGCCGCTTTTTATGCTCTCTCTTTCAATTCCCTCGAATTTGGCGCCTGCTTTTTCAATAACTTTTCTGCTTGCCTTGTTTTTTGTGCTGCATTTTATTGCAACCCTGTTAAGCTTCAATTTCTTGAATGCAAAGCGCAATAACAGGCGTATTGCTTCCCCCATATATCCTTGTCCCCTGTACCCCTTTCCAAGCCAGAAGCCGATTTCGCCATTCCTGTCGCGCCTGTCAATTCTTAGTATGCCAACGGAGCCAAACAGTTTCTTCCCTTTCTTGGAACGGATTGCAAAGCGGAATTCCTGTTTTTTCCGCCATTTTTCTTTGCTCTCTTTAATGAATTTCTTTGCATGCCCTGCCTTGTAAGGCCAAGGAACCCTAGTAAAGCGCGCAATGCTCTTGTCGTCTGCAAGCTGCTGCAGTTCCCCTGCATCACTTTGCCTCCAAGGCCTTAAAAAAATTCTTTTCCCCTCAGTTTTCATACAAAAATCCCCCTTTTTGCAATTCCAGCTTTTCAAATACCTTTTTCTTATTATTTGTCATTAATCTTATTAATATATTAATTCCCTTTGGTGCATTTGCTTGGTGCTTGATGACGTCAAGAAGAAGATTGGCAGGGTCATAAAAAAGAAGAAGCAGCGAAACCTCGCGGTTTTCGTCGATGGCCCAAACATTTTGCGAAAGGAATTGGGCATTGACCTGGAAACGATTAAAAAGGTCTTGGAAAAGCACGGCAACCTAAAGATTGCCAGGATTTTTCTGAACCAGTTTGCGTCCAACAAGCTGGTTGAAGCGGTTGTCAACCAAGGCTTTGAAACAGTGCTTACGGTGGGCGACATAGATGTTGCGATGGCTAGTGATGCCACGGAAGCAGTCTTCAACAAGTCAATTCACGCCATAGCATTTGTTACCAGGGACAGTGATTTCCTGCCCGCAATTATGAAGGCAAAGAGGTATGGAAAGGAAACAATCGTTGTTTTGGCCGAGGAGGCCTCGGCGGCAGCATTAAAAAATACCGCTGACGTAGTAATAGTACTGGGTGCCTGAAAATGAACATTCCGATTGGAAATGTCGAGGAACAGCATTTGAGCTTTTCTGAAAACAACCCGCTAAACAAAATCAAGCAGCTGATGCAGTCAGGGTTTGACGGCTACGTTGTTGCAACGATTGAAGGCGTCTCTGGCCTGGAGGAAGGCTTGCTGCTGCTAAAGGGCAAGGAAATTGTAGGCGCGGTTTTTGATGCCCTCAGGATAAACAAGCAGCTTTACGGCGTTCCTGCGCTGAGGCTCTCCCTAAACCTTTTGAAGGCAAGGAAAGGAGTGTTTGATGTGAACAGGCTGAGCAGGCAGCAGATTGACTTGATAATTGCCTTCAACGAAAAGATAAGGCTAGCAAAGCCAATTGCAATGCCAATGCTGTCAAAGCTTCTACCTCCAAAATACAAACCAGCTATTGTTTCAAAAGAGCTTGCAGTCGACCTTGGCGTGAGTGAAACAAAATACAAGCTTTTTAAGAGGCTTGGCCTTGGCTCAATCTAGCAAAAAGTAGCGTTAATGGATAGCATTTTAAAGAGGGGGCACGCAATCTAAACTTTTTAATTCATTTCGTTGTTCTGTAAATTTGGAAGAGGGCAGTAAAATATGGCTGTTTTTGGTTTCATCACAAGGTTTGCAGCAAAGGTACTGGCTGTTGACAGCACCAGCTTGCCAGAACAGCAGCTTGCCATGATTCAAGACGTGCTGGCAGGCCAGAAAGCCAGGGTGCAGGGAAAGGAGGCAAAGGAGCTTTTAACATGCCTTAAAAGAAAGCACCTTGTGAACAGCATCACATTGCACAGGTTTAAAGACGGGCTTGTTTTCAGCAGCAGCGGGAATGGAATGCAAGAAAGCAAAAGAGGAACAGAAGTGGTGAATTTTGTAAAAAGAAACTTTGAAAACACAGACATTGTCACCCTGAGAACAGGAAAAGAGTGGATAATGCTTATGCCGCTGCAAAGCAGCTTCTATGTTGTGAAGGCAAACAGCACGCTTTCAACAGTGGAGTTGAGGGCCCTGGCCAAAGAAATAGAATCCGTTTTTAAAAAAAAGCACCTTTCCTGAAAAGGCTCTTTGGGGTAATATTTTTAACCGCGTAAGATAACTATAATATCACCTAATATGATATTACAGCAAACAGAGTGGTGTTGGTTCTGGGAAGAATAATCACAGTTGCATCAGGCAAGGGTGGGGTTGGAAAAACAACGCTAGTTGCAAATTTGGGAATTGCGCTTGCGCAAAAAAACTTCAAGGTGCTTTTGGTTGACGCAGACATCGCAATGGCGAATTTGTCGCTGCTGTTGGGAATGCAAGCCTCGCCAATAACCCTGCACGACGTATTGGTTGGGGAGAGCAGCGTTGAGGACGCGATCTACGAGGGTCCGGCAGGATTAAACTTCATCCCAAGCGGCCTAAGCCTTGAATCCTACAGGCGGGTTGATACAGAAAGGCTTGAGTCCGTCGTAAGAGAGGTTGCCAGCCAATACGACTTCATTTTGCTGGACGCACCGCCAGGAATTGAAAAAAATGTGATGTCAGCGCTTGCAGCAGCAGATGAGATATTGCTCATTACAATACCAACCTCACCCAGCATTGCCGATGTTTTGAAAACAAAGATTGTTAGCCAAAGGCTCGGCTCAAGCCCAATTGGAATAGTGGTAAACTTCAGAATGGGAGAAAAGGGCGAAATAAAAGACGATGACATAATGAAGATGCTGGAACTGCCTGTCTACGGCAACATTCCGTTTGACCTAGAGGTAAGAAGGAGCTTCATGCAGCAGAACGTGCAGCCGGTGATGGTAAGAAAGCCGACAACGCCGGCAGCAATCGCAATGAGAAAGATTGCAGCAAAGGTAGCGGGAATAAAAGCCCACGAGTTCCTTGCCGAAGAAAAGAAGCAAGGGTTTTTAAGCAGGTTGCTGGCGATGTTTAAAAGAGGCAAAAAGAAGCCCAGCAAATAAAAGGTGAAAAAAAAATGGCAAACAGGCCCTTTGACATGCTAAACGAAGCAATCGGAAAAGAAGTCCTCCTCCTACTGAAAGGAGATGTTTCAATAAGGGGGACACTAAAAGCATTCGACGTGCACTTGAACCTGGTTTTGGACAACGCGGAAAAGCTTGAAAACGGCGAAGCAAAAACCAAGTACGGCAAGCTAATGGTGAGAGGCGACAGTGTAGTCCTCATAAGCTCGTAAGCTAATTTTTTAAAACACTTTCTCTCCAAATTCTTCCTTAAAAGGGCCCTTAGTCTAGTGGTAGGACGCTCGGTTGGCAATCGGGAAATCCCGGGTTCAAATCCCGGAGGGTCCATTAGCCGCAAACCCGGCTGGGGTTGCAAGAGCCCTATTTCGCTTCGCTCAATAGGGCGGCTTCGCTCACAATTGGCAGCCAGTTTTTTCTTTTTCCCAACTGGGTTTTTGGCCACCGCAAACCTTTTTTATCCCCTTGACCTACTCTATTGTGCTATGTTAAGCAAAAAACAGTTGCTTCTGAAAACCATCAGGGACCTGCTTGCCCTAAAGGTTCCCTTCGATGAAATTTTGTTAAACCTGAAAGAGGTCAGCATAGATAAGGAGCAGGGCAGGAAGCTGATTGAAGAAGCAAAGCGGCAGCCAGCCAAACCTGGAGAGGAATCCGTGAAAAAAGGCTTTGTTGAAGGGCTTGGGGGAAAAGAAAAAAAGAGGGCTGGGAAAAGGCTCTCGGAAGAGGAAAAGGCTAAGATAATTGAGAGGGACAGAGAAGAGGCCTCCGAACAGCTTGCAGCAGAAGCTGTTGAAACTGAGGAAAAGATTCCGGCGGAAGAAATCGCAGAAGAAATTGGCGTGGAAGAACCATCAAAAAAAGGCAAGCAAAAGGCAAGCCTTTCGGACATCATTTCCGAGGTAAAGAAGCCTGCCAAGAAAACCAAGGGAGAGAAGCCTGCTAAGGAATGGGCAGCAGAGCCATTTGTTAAAACGCCGGCAGTTGAGGCAGGGGAAGAAGAGCCAGCAGTTGATGCAGAGAAAGAAAAACCGGCTGAAAGGCTTGCTGAGGAAAAACCCATGCCAAGGCTCATCGAAGACATAAGGATAAGCAAGCTGTGGGAGAAGGGCATTCTTGGAACGGTAAACCAAAGGCTGGCTGAGATGAAGGAAATAAAGAAAAGCATTGACAGTGTTCTGGACAAAAAGATTGCAGCTGCCTCAAAGAGGGAACTGGAAAAGATGAAGGTTTTGTTTGACAGCCAGAGGCTGCTGCTTATAAGCAAGGTTGAAGCAGAAATTGGAGAAAAGGCAAAGGGCTTTGCAGAAATGATTGGGCTGAAGCTTAGGGAAATGAGGGAAATAAACAAGCGGATTGCCAACCAGATTGAAGACCTCAAGGAAGCCAAAAAGAAGTCAAAGGCGGAAGAAGAAACCCTTTCAAGGCGATTGAAAGAAATAGACAAAGTAAAGGAAGACCTGGTTGCTTCGCTTAACAGCGAAATAATAAAGAGCAAGACCAATAGCAAACAGCTTGTTGAAGAAATGAATAAAAAGTCGCAGTTGATGGATGAAAGGATAAACAAGACTTTGCAGCTTGAAAACCAGATTGTCGAGGGCCTGGCCAGGGAAGCGGAGCAGAGGATCGAAAAAATGATTGCCTCTTTTGAGGCAGAGCAGCAGCAAAAGCTTGCAAGGATTGAGGACAAATCTTATGCAAGCAGGGAAGCCTTAGACAACCAGATAAAGGAGAGGCTAATAAAGCTTGACAGGCTGCAGGGAGCAATAACCGTTGAATTCAAGCCGGAAAAGTTCAGGCGGCAGATGAATGAACTAAACGAATTCAAGTCGCAGTTTGTGGATGCAATCCAGCGAAACGCGAAGCGCTTTAATGAGGGAATAAGGAGACTGAATAACCAAAGCCAGGTAATAGAAAAGCAGTTCATGTTGAGGGCAGAAAAAATAGACAAGAAGATTGCTGAGTTGGATGCCTTCGAGAAAAACTTTGCAAAAGAAATTGGCCTCAGCCTTGAAAAGATGACAAAGAAGGGGAAGAACAACAAGAAGGGCTGATTTGAAAAACCCATCACCTCCAATAGAGAATTTTTTCTTAGGACTCTGTTTTTCTCGGCTTAATCCTTTGCACGCCTAAATCTTATTCTACTGGTGCAAAGGGTTTAATGCCTCCAAAAACAGCAGAGACGTCCACGAAAAAATTCATCCTAAATGGAGGTGATGGACGATGAGTTTTTCTCAAAAATTTGATTTTCCTCTTCCTAGCGGAGAGGAAATAGAAGCAATAAGGTTTATGGCAGATCACTGCCCAGAAGAGCTAGATGGCAGGGACATCTGGGTTCTGCAAAACTTTCTGGGTGATTCGCAATGAATCACCCTTTAAAAGCTTTCACCGGAAACCTGCTCTATCCAAAGCGCTTTAAAAGGCAGAGTCCCTTTTTTTCTATGGCTCTGGATTTTGACAAAATAAACTACTCCAAACATGATATTCGGAATAAAATAATTATCCCTAGAAAACTTACTCCTCTATTAGCTGAGGATCTGGGTTTCCATATCGGGGATGGATGTATGTTTACTCGTGGTTATAGCTACAGTAAATGTATACGCTACGGTTTTTGCTATTGTGGGAACAGTGATAAAGATCGAGATTATTTTCAAAACGAGTTGTTACCGAGAAAAAAAGAACTTTTTAATTTGGACCTTTGTATAAGAAAAGACAAAAATAGCCGTACGATTATGACAAACTTCTTTTCAAAAGCTATCTTTGATTTCTTTCGCCAGCTTGGCATTCCTTCGGGTAAAAAGACCAATGTCGATGTTCCTCCTCTAATAAAAAATAGTAACAAAGAAATTAAAGCGGCTTTTCTAAGAGGGCTGGCTGCAGCAGATTTTTGTGTTGCTGTTAAGAACAGATCTTTTGGTCTTTATCCTACAATCTGTTTTGTTACCGCTAGTAAAAGACTATGTGATGATGTATGTCAAATAATTCAAGATTTTGATATCCCTTTTACACGATTTAAAAATGTTGAGGTTGATAAAAGGTTCAAGAAACCATCTACAACCTATCGTGTAAATATAAATGGTCGAAAAAGATTGAAAAAATGGCTTGAGTTAATTAACTTCTCAGACAAAAGAAATTTGACTGCCTGCTCAAAATTTTTTTGATGGGCCCGGCCGGAATCGGACCGGCGGTCTCTACCATGTCAAGGTAGCGTCATTAATGGATTCCCTTCGCCAAGGCGAACAGGAATTAACCACTAGACCACGGGCCCATCATACACAAAGTTTTCCTGAAAAACCTTAATTAACCTTTCCCCACAATCCTTTCAACCATTTTGCAGGCTTTGCAAACTTTTTGTGAGGTGGCTTCACCGCACTTCTGACACACACCTAACTTCTTGCCCTTTGTCTTGTCCCCAGCCAATTCCTTTGCCTCTTTCAAAAACCTCACTATGCTGAACATCGTCCCAGGAAACTTTGCCTCAAACTCGGAAACCATTTGCCTGAAGTCATTCCTCTTTGCCTGCCACTTGAAGGGGCAGCACTGCTGCTCAAAGAATTCTATTCCCTGCATTTTTGCAAACGCGATTACCTCCTTCTCAGGGCACAAGTACAGGGGCTTTATCCTTGCAACCATTCCCTTGGAAGCTGCACTCTTTGGCCCAAGCCTGAAAAACCTTGCGGTGTCAGCATCAAAGACGTTCATCAAAGCGCTTTGCGCCTCGTCATCCAAATTGTGGCCAGTTGCAAGCTTTCCTGCCTTCATCTTCTTCGCGTAGCTGTTGAACAATTGCCTTCTTAGCACGCCGCAGTACGCGCAGGTGCTGCCCAACAGCTTTTTTGGCCCGGTTTTCCGCATCACGTCAACCATTGAAAAGCCAAATTCCTTTTCAAAAAAAACCCTTTTGAATGTCACATTCCACTTCCTGCAATTCCTTTCAGCAATTGCAAGCGCCTTGTCCCTGTACTTTGGAATTCCCTCGTCCACCAAAAGTGCCTCAATCGGATTGCTTTTGCCAAAAATCCTGTTCAACAAGTAGAGGGTTACAGCGCTGTCCTTGCCTCCTGAGTAGGCAACAACAACCTTTTCCCTGCCTTCCACCAGCCTGTTCTCCCTTATAGTGCGCCTAACCCTTTTCTCAAAAAATCCCAGAAAGTGCTGCTTGCAAAAAGAATGCGGGCCGTATGCAAGGGAAACCACTGCTTTCTTTCCACACTTGACACAACTCTTTCCCGGCATACTAACTTAACCTTTAAAAAAGCTTGCAATAAACTAATCCTTATTGGAATCAAGTCTTTAAATGCTTCTTTTCCAATGGTTTTTTTTTGTGATTTTTTATGGGAGCAGCAAAGCACATCCAGGAAACATTCCAAAAGGAATTTGCAGGAAAAAAGGACGATTTGTTCAACTATAAGGCTTTGCAGAGGGAAAGGCTAATTGAATTCAGGAAGGAAAAGAGGGCAATTGTCCGCTTGGAAAAGCCAACAAACATTGCCAGGGCTCACACTCTTGGATACAAGGCAAAAAAGGGCTTCGTGGTTGCCAGGGTTAGGATTAGAAAGGGAAGCGGAAAGCACAAAAGGCCTGTTGCAGGGAGAAGGCCAAAGAGGATGGGCGTAAAAAAGCTAACCCGAAGGTTGAGCATCCAGGCAATTGCGGAACAAAGGGTTGCAAGAAAATTCAAAAACTGCGAGGTCTTGAACAGCTACTACATTGGCGACGACGGCAAAACCCACTACTTTGAGGTAATCCTTGTTGACACAAGCGCGCCGGAAATAGTTTCGGACAGGGAAATCAACTGGATTTGCGGCAAAAACCAAAAAGGCAGGGCTTTCAGGGGCCTTACAAGCAGGGGAAAGAAGAGCCGCGGTTTGAGGCGCAAGGGCAGCGGCGCAGAAAAAGTCAGGCCCTCCCTCAGGGCGAGGAAACGGCAGGCAAAGTAGCAGGCTTTTTTAATTGTTTTTCAGCCTATTTCTTGTCGGTTTTTGAATGAGCTTGCCATCTCGCGAAAAATGCCTTGCCTTGCTCAAAAAGCACGGCTTGTCTGAGGGAATGGTCAGGCATTCTCTTGCAGTTGAAAGGGTGGCAGTCTTCCTCGCCAAAAAGCTCAGGGAGGCAGGCGAGCAGGTTGACGTTGAACTGGTTAGCAGGGCTGCTCTCTTGCACGACGTTGACAAGACAAAGACCTTGGAAGCTGGTTTTAGGCACCTGCACGGCCAGATAAGCAAGCAAATCCTTGAAGAAGAGGGCTTTCCAATAATTGGGGAGATTGCTGCCAAGCACTATTTGTACAAGGTTCTTGAAGAAAACCCCTTCAGCAGCTGGGAGGAAAAGCTTGTTGTTTATGCAGACAAGCGCGTTAATCACGACCAAGTTGTTTCCCTGGATGAAAGGTTTCAATACCTTCTTGAAAATTACGGCAATTCCGAGGAAAAGCGCGACAAGATCGCTGCCTGCAAACCATTCATTGAAAAGCTTGAAAAAGAAATCTTCTCAAAAATAAATGCAAGCCCTGATTTGGAGGACCTGTAATGCAACCAGTTTTCTTGTTTCCCTTGGCAGCGGCTTTTCTTTTTTCAGTCGGCGCGTTGTTCGACAAGTTCATCCTTGAAAACAAGATGCCTAATGCAATAGCCTTCTTTTTCCTGCAATCATTTACAGCGGTAGTTCTTTTCCCAGTTTTGTCTATCCTGATTTTTGGTTTGCGCTTTCCAAGCCCTTTTTCACTACTGCTCACACTGTTCGCAGCCATTACTTCAAGCATTGGCTTTTTAATCTATTTTCTGCTTCTCAAAAACTACAACCTTTCAAGCGTTGGCCCACTTGTCCAAACAAGGCTTTTATTTGCAATCCCGCTTGCATTCTTCTTCCTCAACGAGTTCTATGGTCTCGTTGCCTTGCTGCTGATGCTTCTGATTTTTGCAGGCGCGGTTCTGGCCACTTATTCGCAGGGTTTTTCAGTTAGGACGCTTCTCTTGAACAACAGGTTGCTGCTGCTTGCAATGGTCATGGCCCTTGTCTGGGCTTTGGCGGACCTTCCAGCAAAAATAGTTGTAAACGAAATTACAGCGCCGTCCTTTATGGCGTGGCGCTACATACTTTCAATTCCGGTGATAGGGCTTTTTGCCTTGCTAGTGTTCAAAGGCGATGCAAGAAAGGCATTTTCAAAAAATTTGCTAATGACGCTCCCATTTTCCTTGACAGCAACCTTCATCGGCTTTACTGGAATAATGCTCATTCTCATGGCTTACGCTTTCTCCTACACAATTCCAAGCGCGGTTGTTTTAAGCCAAGCGATTTTTGTTTTCGCGATTGCTTTCATTATTTCAAGGCTTAAAAGTAGCCTGATATCCGAAAGGCAGCCTATGAAGGTTTATATAGTGAGGCTTGTAGGGGTTCTTTTAATCATTTCTTCCATCTATTTCCTGATGAACAGCAACATGGTGTTGTAATTGGAAAAAGAACATAAAAGGAAGCTTCCAAAAAAAAGCGCTAGACCCAAGAGGCGCTACCTACTCTTTAGCCTTAAGCCAGGCTCCTGCAACACTGCAAAGCAGGCCTTTGACCTGGTTGTGGGACAGTTCTCTGCAGAGCAGAGAAAACAGCTTGGCTTGTGGTTCATTCACTTCAAGCCAGAAACAGGCAAGGGCATTGTGAGGTGCAGGCTTGGCTCTGAGGAAAAAGTGAAGAAGGCAATTCTCTCCCTTCCCAAGGAGTATGGTCCAAAAACCCTGAAAACCAGCGGCACACTGAAGGCCTTGAAGGGAGAATCGTCCCGCTCACGCATTTGAGGCTGCCTGCCTCTCCAAGAGCTCTGCCTTCCTTTTGTCAATAACCTTTCTAATCTGACTAACTCTTGCTTCGCCACTCGTTTTGCTGTACCCTAGTTCTTTTCCAATAATTTTTCCAGTCATGCCTGCTTCCAGGCCATAATAAACGGCTTTTTGCAGCGGGTTAAGGTTCATCTGGCGACAGTCCCAGCTCAGTTGCATTAGTATTTCTTCAGCGGTTGGCTCCTTTGGCCTTCTTCTCCCCTTCGGCCTGTCTTGTTCAACCCTTTTGGCCTCTCTCTTGACCCATCTCTTAAAGTCAAATGCGGCCTGAGCCAGTCTATTGTTGAAAAATTTCTGCACTGTGATTGTTTCCGGGCCAGGATATGTTTGCAAACACCAGCCCATTCTCTCCCGCAGTTCTCTTGCAATCTTTAACTTACCCCATTTTATGGTCTTGAATAGGCCCTCGTTTCTCTCGAGCAATTTGGTGGCTTTGTCCTGGATCATTCCCCCGTTTTTCGCCAGGATCGCTTTCCTCTTTTCCTTGTTCAGGTATTTGGTTACCTTGTCTGCTTTTCTTTGGGCAAGTTTGCTTCTCGTCGACGGGCTCACGTTATCAATCAGCCCCAGTTGGACAAGGCTTTTTCTTCGCCTTCCAACCTGTGAATCGGTAACGCCATTGATTCCTGCCGAGATTTGCCTGTTTGTTCTGTGTTCGTTTCTCATCAGCTC
>JAUWWX010000061.1 GCA_030616665.1 archaeon
ATAATGCATGCAATTCTTGCCTGGAAAGAGGAAGGGCTTGAATCATATTTCACTATGGACGCAGGTCCGCAGGTGAAAGTGATTTGCCTTGAGAAAGATGTTCCAGAGCTTGAAAAAAGGCTGCAGGCAGTTGAAGGCGTGCAAAAAACAGTTGTGTGCAAGCCAGGCGAAGGCGCAAAGGTAATAGAAGAGCACTTGTTTTAAGGTGGTTAAATGATTGAAGTAAAGGCACCAGGCAAGCTACTGCTTGCAGGCGAATGGGCTGTTTTGGAGGTCGGCAACCCCTGCATTGTTATGGCTGTTGACAAATACGTTAATGCAAAGGTTGAAGAAAGCCAAGGCATTGTAATAAGTGCAAAAGACCTGGGTTTTGAAAACCTTGAAGCAGAGTTTGACGGCAAGGAATTGAAGTTCAAAAAGGATTTGAGCGAAGAGGAAAAAGAAAAGCTTGTAATGGCAAAGAATTCTGTTGAAACCTCTTTGAGATACCTTAAGGAAAGCGGGATTGAACCAAAAAAATTTAGTGTTAGTACAGAATCAGAGATAACCTCAATTACATTAAAGGACGGGTCAACTGCAAAAGTCGGCTTTGGAAGCAGCGCTGCAGCGGTAGTGGCAATAATCAAGGCGGTTCTGAAATTCCACGGGCAAGACATTGAGTCAGCTGAAGCAAAGGAAAAAATCTACAAGCTTGGATGCATTGCGCACTATTTTGGACAGGGAAAAGTTGGATCAGCCTTTGACGTTGCAGCCTCAACCTATGGAGGGGTAATTGTCTACAGGCGCTTTGACCCGAAATGGCTTGTGGAAGAGCTTGAGTTAGGGAAGCCTGTAAAAGAGGTCGTTGAATCAAAATGGCAGGCATTTGAAGCCAGCCCAATAAAGTTGCCAGAAGATTTCATTCTATGCGTTGGCTTCGTTGGTTATAGCGCCTCCACAAAGGCTTTGGTTGTGAAAATGCGGGACTTCAAGGCAACCAATGAAGCAAGGTACAATGAGATTTATGGCGGAATAGGAAAGGTTGTAGAGCAGTTGATTGAGGCCATTAAACAGAAGGATAAGGAAAAAATAATGCAGGGCATAAAAGAGAACAGGGTCTTGCTGAAGCAGCTTGCAGAAGAATCAGGAAACGACCTTGAAACAAAGGAATTAACAACTTTGATTGAAGCTGCTGACGCTGCAGGGGCAGCAGCAAAGTTTTCTGGCGCAGGCGCAGGAGACTGTGGCATAGCAGTCTGCTTTGACAAGGAAATAGCAGAAAAAGTGAAAAAGGTCTGGGGAGAGAAGGGCATTTACCCGATCGAAGTGAGCGTGGCATGAAGGCTGCAAGGGTTGGCGGAGGGGAATATCTCAGAAAGTTGCAAGGGCAGATTCACAAGGCACTAACAAAGTAAAACTTCTACATAATGGGGGGCTGCGATGCCAGAAGAACTGTTTGAAATAATCGACGAAGAAGACAAAACCGTTGGGACTGAAAAGCGCGGTGTTGCGCACGCCAAGGGCCTAAGACACAGGGCAATTTACCTGCTGGTTTTTGACGAGAGAGGCAGAGTTTTCTTGCAGCAGCGTGCAGAAGGCAAAGATATTCTGCCTTTAACGTGGGATTTAAGCGTTGCAGAGCATTTGCTGCCTGGAGAAAGCTACAGAAATGCTTGTCTGCGCGGAGCAAAAGAGGAACTCCCGATAAAAGTAAGAAACCCGAAGCTGCTGGCGAAAAAGCCTTTTCATTTCGAATACCTAACTGGTGAAATTGACAATGAACTGAACCAACTTTTTGCCGGGGAAAAGGAAGGCCTGCTGTTAGGCTTTTTTAACCCTTTTTGAACAAATTTAATGTGATTGGAAATGGCAGCGGAAACAGAGAACAGGAAGGCAGAGCACTTGAAGATAGCTGCTGAGGGAGAAGTGCAGTTCAAGGGAAAGACAACAGGCTTTGAAAAAGTCGGGTTCAAGGGCGTTGACCTGGAGTACAGGGCGTTGCCGGAGATAGACAAGAAAGATGTTAGGTTGGAGACAGAATTTTTGGGGAAAAGGTTTAAGGCACCATTAATGGTTGAGGCAATCACCGGCGGAGTAAAAGAGGCAAAGAAAATAAACAAGGACATTGCAAAAGCATGTGAGGCACTTGGCTTGGGAATGGGCCTTGGAAGCCAGAGGGCAATGATTGAATTCCCTGAATTGAAAGAAACTTATTTTGTGAGGGATGTTGCACCAAACATTTTCTTGGCCGGAAACCTGGGAGTAACGGAACTTGGAAAGTGTTCCCTGGAGGAAATTGAAAAGGCTTTGGAGGAAGTGAAAGCAGACGCTTTGGCAATTCACATCAATGCAGCGCAGGCAGCACTGCAGCCAGAAAAGGAAACCAACTTTAGGGGAAGGCTAAAGGAAATTGAAAAGCTCGTGCAAGGGCTGAAAAAGCCTGTTTACGTGAAAGAGGTTGGCCACGGCATTGGATTTGAAACAGCGAAAGCGCTTGCTGAAACAGGAGTGAAAGCAATCGACGTTGGAGGGGCAGGCGGCACAAGCTAGACAGCGATTGACTCAAAAAGGGGAAACAAGGAAATCGGGGAAACATTTTGGGACTTTGGAATTGGAACAGCTGAAAGCCTAAGGCAATGCAGGAAGGCATTCGAAGGAAAGATAATTGCATCAGGCGGGATAAGGACCGGCCTTGACTGTGCAAAGGCAATTGCTTTGGGTGCGGACTTGTGCGGGCTTGCCTTGCCTGTTCTGAAAGCCCAGCAAAAAGAAGGCAGCGAAGGCGTGCAAAGGCTGCTTGAAAAAATGATTGAAGAGTTGAGGATTGCAATGTTTTTGGCAGGGGCAAAGGACTTGGGGGAATTGAGGGGAAAGGCTGTTGTGAAAGGCTAGGGTAAGAGCTTTCTCACCCTGAAAATTGGCAAAGGCTGTTTGGTAAGCAATTCCTTAATTCTTGCCTTTTCCTTGCCCAAGCCCTTCCAGTCAAGGACAATTGCCTCTGGTTTTGGAAAGGTTGCATCAATTGCCTTTTGAAGCATTTCCTCATTGAAGGAGGAAAGGGCGTAGCCTGGGCAGATGTGGCCCAAGGCAAAATCAGTCCTGAGGACAAGCTTTGTGAACTCAGGGCAGTAGTGGCCTCCGCCCAAGGCGATTGCGGATTTGTAGTTGCCTTCAACTGAAGTGCTGTTGATTATCACATCGGCAACTGCCTTTGCCGCATTTTTGTTTCTCCACTGCCTCTCGCTGCTCCCCAGTTCAATGAAGGCAGTTGGCTTGCTGAGAAAGGGACCGTGATGGGTAACCTCTGCCGAGAGTTCGTAAGGTAAACTCAATTCTTCCCTTTTCTTTTGCAATGCAAGGAGGTAATTTTTCAGGAGAAAGGAATTGGTTGGAACAAGGGAACGGTCTTTTCCGCCTAACTCTGCCTTTGACCAGTTGCCAATGCAGTGGGTTGACAGAGTTGGCTTGCCGGAAGAGGACTTGTGAGAAGAGGCAAAGATGATTGCGTCTGCCTTGATGCTGTCAGCGGAATCGATGAGGCAGATGTGTTCCTCGAAAAAGTGCAGGCTCATGTTCTTGGGCAAATTTCCTTCAAGAAAGGAAACTATGTTCATGCTAGCAATGTTCTGCTTTGAGGCAACTACTGCAAAGTGCATAAAAAAAAGGAAAAGGGCAATCTTTAAATAAAACCTATTCCAATTGTTTGCAGGATGCAGACAAAAACCAAGGTTCTGCTTGCACTGCTGTTCCTGCCAGGCATAATTGCCGAGGTTATTTCAACCAACATGCCAGTATACAACTTGCTGAACCCGGCATCAGTATTTTTGATGGTTCTGGTCTACGGCTGCGGCACGCTGCTTATAAGGGAAGCAAAGGTAAGGTGGAAAATGCAGTGGAGTGTCGTGCTTTTGGCAATAGCGTACGGCATATTTGAGGAAGGGCTGGTAACACAGGCATTCTTCAACCCATACTGGTTTGATCCAGGGGCATTGTCAGGCAACTGGGTGTTTTTTGGTGTGCAATGGGGCTGGACAATAACATTGCTGGCATTCCACGCAAGCATCAGCACCCTTATTCCAATCTATATGATTGGCAGGCTGTGGCCTGAGTGGAAAAACAAGCCGCTTCTCGGCAATTTGGGAACAACGCTTGCGCTTTTGGGAGCCATTGCAGGCATTGGAATAGGAATGCGTGTTTTTGCCGGGCCACAGGTAAAAGGCGGCTTCTTTGCGCCACTTGAACTGCTTTTCGGAAGCGCTGTCATAATAGCAGCCTTTATATTGCTTGCCCGCAGGTTTAGGAAGGCCAGGCTTGTCCCAAAAAAAGGCCTGTTGCCCCCAGCTGCAATCGGGTTCATGGCATTCTTTCTGCAGGCTGCAAACATAATTATACCAAACCTGCTGGCAGCAAAAGGCAAAATGGCTGAGTTTGGCATCCTTATACAGTTGTCGCTTGTTTTCGGCTTTGCCTTCTTTTCTGCAACACAGCTTTTGAACAAGAAAGCAGGAAAAAAGCACATTGTCGCATATGTGTTCGGCTCATTGCTGTTCTGGATTTTAATCTCGTTCATTTGGGGCCTTTCTGGAAGGACTGACTTGCTGGCAGTAGCGCCTGTTGCACTTTTGCTGCTCATTGCCTGGAGACGCAGGGTGCTGAAGCGTTGAAAAACGAATAATGTACTAAAAGGAATTTAAAGGAGTCAGGCTCACTTAGGGTATGACAGTGCAAGCAGTTGTGGCAGAGAACACAGACATTGCAAGCAGGCATGTTGCGGACATTGTGCAAAGACAGCTTGAAGAAAAGCCAAACACTGTCTTTTTGCTGCCAACAGGCAGCACGCCCCTGCGGCTGTATGCCTTGCTTGCCGAAATGGTTGAAACAGGAAAAACCTCTTTTTCCAAAGCGATTGCATTCAATTTGGACGAGTACCTTGGAATTGAAAAAAGGCACAAGCAAAGCTATTGTCGCTTTATGTGGGACAACTTCTTTGGAAGGGTAGGCATAAGCAGCAAAAATGTTTCAATTCCAGAGCCAAATCCAAAAAACATTGAAAGGTTCTGCAAAGCATACGAGGAAAGGGTGAAAAGAGCCGGCCTTGACATGGCAATCCTCGGCATTGGAGAAAACGGCCACATTGGATTCAACGAGCCAGGGACAAGCTTTTCCTCTGAAACGCATCTCACAAAGCTAAGCAAGTCAACCATCAAGGCAAACAGCAGGTTTTTCAGGACAGAAAAGGAGGTGCCAACAAAGGCAATAACAGTCGGCCTGAAGACAATAATGGGGGCAAAAAAGGTAATTCTTCTTGCGTTTGGAAAAAAGAAGGCAAAAGCGGTAAAAAGGGCCTTGGAGGAAAAACCCGGTGAAGTGGTTCCTGCTTCAATTCTTCAAATGCACAGGAATGCGTTGTTCGTGCTTGACAGAGAAGCTGCCTCGTTGTTGAAGAAAACAAGGCTGAAGCCACCATCCATAGAAAACGTGAAAATTTACTCCGAGTTTAACCTGCCAAAGGGGAAAAGGATTGCGTTCTTTTCACCACATCCGGATGACGCGGCAATCTCGGCAGCCGCAATTATTTCAAGCCTTGCAAAAAAAAACAAGGTCTTTGAGATAATAATGACTACTGGCCACAGGGCAATTGACTCGGGAAAAAGCATGGAGCAGAGGATAAGGGCAAGAGAAAGGGAAACAAAGGCTGAAGCAAGAGTGCTTGGAACAAAGCCATTCTTTCTGAGAAGCGCTTTCTACGACAACGACGAAGACATCAAGGAAAGGGACATCAAGAAGATTCGGGCATTGATGAGAAAGCTGAAGCCACAAATTGTATTTGTTCCACAAAGGCTTGACTCGCATCCAACCCACGTGCTCTCAAGAAAGACTGCCTTGGCCTCAATGCCGCACCATGTAGAATTGTGGGCATATGAGACACCATGGGCACTTTTCGGGCATAAGAAATTCAACGCATGCTTTCAGTTCTCGGAAAAGGAGATGAGAAGAAAACTGAAGGCAATCAGAAGG
>JAUWWX010000065.1 GCA_030616665.1 archaeon
ACTTCGGAGTTCTCCTTCAGGTTAAGGGGACACATTACTTAATTTATTAATATTCAAATACAACAAGGTACAATTCTTTCATGCCTCGCATAGCAAGAATAATAGCCGAAGGGTTTCCACATCATATCATACAAAGAGGAAACCGCAAGAGAAATAGGGACAGCGACCATTTTTAATGAGACCTGGTCAGCACTTTAAGGAATTTCAATGCCGGCATGGGGAGGACTAGCGCCTTCCTTTTCTTTTAAATAGTTTTGCCTTTAGAAGAATGTTTAAGGGGAAACTTTTTCTTTTGTTTTTTAGGTTGTGAATTTTATGAAAGACGGAAGCATTGTTGCAATAAACTACACTGGCAAGATTGTTGTTTCAGGCGAGGTGTTTGAGTCAACTATTGAAAAGAAGGCGATTGAGGCAGGCATCTTTAACGAGAAGCAGAAATACGAGCCAATGGTTGTGGTTGTAGGCGAAGGCGATGTCTTGAAGGGATTGGACAAGGCATTGAAGGAAATGAAGGTAGGCGAGCAGCGGAAGGTAGAGGTAAAGCCGGAAGAGGGCTGGGGACCCAGAAAGCCTGGCAATATTTCTGTTTTGCCGCTGCAGCAGTTCAAGAAGGAAAAAATGCAGCCCTTTCCAGGGCTTGTTGTTGAAATAAACGGCAGGCAGGGAAAGGTCCAAACAGTGAGCGGCGGCCGTGTTAGAGTTGACTTCAACCATCCCTTGGCTGGAAAGGATTTGCTGTACGAATTGAAAGTGGAAAGGGAATTGGTTGAGCCAAAGGAGCAGGTTGAATCCCTTTACAAAAAGTACTTTTACATTGTTCCTGAAAAGGAGAGAAAGCTTGCGATTGGAAAGAGCGAAGTGGAGGTAACGCTTTCTCCGAGGTGGAGCGCAAATTTGGCTCCTTTAAAGCAGCTGTTCAGCAGGATTGTTACACAGCACGTCAAGGGCTTTTCAAAGGTCAGGTTTGTTGAGGAGTTCGTGGAAGAGAAGAAGGAAGAAAGGAAAGGGGAAATGGAAGAAAAGGCAAAGGGGATTGGAGAAACGCAGGAAGGAATGGAAGAGAAAAAGGGAGAAAATGCTGTAAAAGGAACAGTGCCTGAAAAGAAGCGGGGAGCGGCAAAAGAGGAAGGGAAAAAGGCTGGCGAAAGGAAGTGAAAATTAGCTTTTTAAAGGTTTGCCTGCAGAAGGTTTTCAGAGGTTTAACCCTGTTTGTCTCAAGTTTTTTTCGAGGGATAGTTGATGGAAAATTCTTCGCTAAAAGATTTCAAAACCGGAACAACGACTGTCGGCTTGATTGCCTCAGACTTGGTGGTTTTGGCTGCTGACATGAGGGCCAGCTTTGGGCACATTGCCTATGACGAGGAAACCAAGAAGCTGTACAAGATTACTGAAAGCATTGCAGTTACAAACGCAGGTGCTGTGGGAGACAGCTTAACTTTGATTAGGTTTTTGAGAAGCCAGGCAAGGCTTTACGAGATTGAAAGGAATGCAAAGATTACGCCGAAGGCAATTGTCACCTACCTTTCAAATGTCTTGAATGCAAACAGGCATTTTCCCTTTGCAACCCAGTTCGTTTTGGGTGGGGTAAATCAGGGCCCCAAGCTTTTTGAGCTAACACCCTTTGGCGGAATCTTGGAGAGGAAAAAGTTTGCCGTAAGCGGCAGTGGAACGGAACTGGCAATGACAACCCTTGACCAGAATTACAAAAAGGGAATGACAGAGGAAGAGGGAATTGCCCTCGCTGTAAAGGCTGTTGAGGCAGGAAGGAAGCGGGACATATTCAGTGGCGGAAAAAGCATTTCCGTAATGGTAATCAACAGGAAAGGAATAAGAGAGCTTGCCGAATCAGAGGTGCAGAAGCACATCCCAAAAATGGCTTAATTTTCGAGAAGAAACTTTTGAAAAAAGTTTCATCAAAAAAAGCAAAAAAGTGGCAGTGGCTATAGATAAATTTTATATGCCACAAGGAATTTTTTGGCAAAGTAATTGAATTAATTTTTGCCTTTGAAAACAGATTTTTCAAAAAAAACAAGGGCAGAGCGGAGAATTTTAAATGAGTGTAATAGAGGAAACCAAGGAAACCATACACGAATTGCTGCCGGAAAAATGCAAAGTAACAAAGATTGAAATGGAAGGCCCTGAAGTGGCAATCTACACAAAGAACCCAAAGGCGTTCTTTGAAAATGAAAACTTTGTGGCTAAGACGGCTTTTGAGCTGAAGAAAAGGGTAAACATTAGGACAGATAAAAGCCTTTTGATGGATGAGAAGGAGGCAGATGAAAAGGTAAGGCAGATAGTTCCAGTAGACGCAAGCATTAAGGAAATCTACTTTGACCCGGCTTTTTCTGAGATAACTATTGAGTCAATAAAGCCAGGCCTGGTTATTGGAAAGGGCGGAGAAACAAGCAAGAGAATAATCCTTGAAACAGGCTGGACCCCAAACATCATAAGGGCGCCGACCCAGCCAAGCGAAATATTAAAGGGGATAAGGCACCAGCTGCACAAGTACAGTAGTGAAAGGAAAAAGATTTTGAGGGAAACATCCGAAAAGATTTACGCAGAGATAGAGCAAAGCCCAAGGGACTGGTTCAGGGTTGAAGCGCTTGGCGGCTTCAAACAGGTTGGAAGAAGCTGCCTCTTCCTTGAGACGCCGCATACAAAGGTTTTGCTTGACTGTGGAGTAAACGTTGCGGGAAACAGCGAAGCGTATCCGTATCTCAGTGTAATGCATTTCCCGCCAAACGATTTGGATGCTGTTGTCATAACCCATGCACACCTTGACCATAGCGGGTTTGTGCCATTCCTGTTCAAAAGCGGTTACAGGGGGCCAGTGTACTCTACCCCTCCTACCAGGGATTTGATGACCTTGCTTCAGTTTGACTATATTGATGTCCTGCTAAAGGAAGGGAAAGAACCGCCCTACAATGAAACGGACGTAAAGCTGATGCTCAAATATTGCATACCGCGCGAATACAGGGAGGTTACAGACATTGCACCTGACATGAGGCTTACCCTGCACAATGCAGCACACATTCTTGGTTCGGCCTCAGTGCACATGCACGTGGGAGAGGGAGCGCACAATTTAATCTACACCGGGGACATAAAGTATGGCTTTACAAGGCTGTTCAACAATGTGGACATGCACTACCCTAGGCTTGAAAGCCTAATTATTGAAAGCACTTACGGTGGAAGAGATGCCATACAGCCAAACAGGCAGGACGCAGAGGACAGGCTCTTGCGCATTGTAAAGGAAACAATTGAAGGGGACGGCAACATCCTGATTCCTGTCTTTGCAGTTGGAAGGGGTCAGGAAATAATGCTTGTTCTTGAGAACTTTTACAGAAACGGCTTGTTTGACACGAAATGCTACATTGACGGCATGACAAACGAGGCAAGCGCAATCCACACAGCCTACCCAGAATATCTGAGAAAAGACGTTCAAAGAAGGATTCTTCAAAACGACAGCCCATTTACAGCAGAGATATTTGAGCCAATGAATGGAAAGAATCGCGATGAAGTACTGAAGGAGAAAGGCATTATCGTAATTGCCAGCAGCGGAATGCTAACCGGGGGCGCGAGCCTTGGCTACTTGTACAGGATGGCTGAAACGCCAGAAAACTGCCTGATATTTGTAGGCTATCAGGGAGAGGGAAGCCTGGGCAGGAAGATTCAAGGCGGGCTGAAGAACATTCCAATAACCGACGAAAACGGAAAAACAAAGGCATTAAACATCAACATGAGGATTGAGACACTAGAGGGGTTTTCAGGGCACTCAGACCGAGACCAACTGCTGGCATACGTCAGGAATTTGAAGCCAAAGCCCAAAAGGGTTTTGGTAAACCACGGGGAAAAGACAAGGGCCGCAGACCTTGCCAGGACACTTGCAGCCAGGTTCAGGCTGAATGCAAGCTGCCCAAGCAATCTGGATGCAGTAAGGCTCAAATAGGAACAAATCTTTTTCTAAAAGAAAAAAAGTGTTTCTTTTAAGGTTATTTCTACATAACGCCAATTTTGGGGGAAAAAAAAAATTTTGAAAAAGAAGGAGAAAGAGCAAATATACATAAGTAAAAAGCCCGTATGTGGCTTCTTTTTTGAAAAAGGGTTTAAATTTCTTAATATACATAAAAAAAAGCCCAGAATGGGCTTATTTCACCGAAAAGTATTTATATTGGTTAGCCTATTATAGTAGTGCTTTGTAAAGGGGATCAGGAATGGAAATAGGAATTAGTTCTGAGAAGGCATGTGAGCTAGGCAAAACTCTGAGCAAAGGGGGCATTACCAAGTCTGACAGCGAGACTGCTTTTCCCAAAAGGTGCAGGCGGTAATGCCCTTTCACCCCTACTACCCCACTGAGCTGAAATTTTTGCAGGCATTCCCTTTCGTTCGCTTATTTTAAATTAGTTTCCAGGGCTAATTCTTTTTGAGTATGCACATTATTATTACAGGCAGCCCTGGCGTTGGAAAAACCAGCGCTGCCCGTGCTTTGGGTAAAAAGCTTGGATATAGTGTTTTGAACGAAAAGCAGTTTGCTTTGGAGGAAGGGATAGGAAAATGGGACCCGGAAGAGAATGAGTTGGTTATTCCTCTGCAGCCGTTTGCAAAGGCGCTGGAGAGGCTTTTTTCCGAGAAGAAAAATGTGATTGTGGAAGGGCATCTTCTGTGCGAATTGCGACTTAAACCTGATTTCGTTGTATTGATTGGGCTTCATCCAGAACTGTTGGAGGCAAGGCTGCGAAGCAGGAATTACTCGGAGGAGAAGGTACAGGACAATGTTTTCTGCGAGGGCATTGACTACTGCAAAAAGCACGTGCTGAGGAATTATTCCAAGAAAAGGGTTGTGCTTGTGCAGGGCGGGAAAACTATAAAAGAAACTTTGGACAGAATTATTAGGGGGCTAAAGGGAAAGGGAGCCAAATTATGAATAAGTTGACTTTGATTTACCTGGTTGCATTTCTGCTTCTTCCAGCAGCCAGTGGCGAAAGCCTTTTTGGGAGAAGCTTTGCAGAGATGGGATACGGGGACTTTTTGGTCGAGGGAGCCCAGAAGAGGGGCTGCCAGCCCATTCTCTTCCTCTACCCTGACAACATAGACATTCAGGGGGAGGAAATTTACCCAATTGCCTCAATTGGCTTGCTGCTTGGGCCTGTGCAGCAAGGAAAAATTGATGTCAATGTAAACCTTAATGGCAGTAGGATAGCAGCCCTGAGCATACTGGACTTCAAATGCGCTGCAAAAGCATGCTGCGGCAGGAAAAGCCTGTGCTGGGAAAGGATTGCTTTGCCAAAATCCCTGCTGCAGGAAGAGGAAAACACGCTAAAGCTATGCTTGGGAACAGGCAACAGTATAACAAGCATTCTGCTAAGCGGTGAATCAAAGGTTGGATTGTACAAGTCGGCTGACTTTTCTGCTGAGGATGCCTTTAGGGTGTTTGCAGAGAAACCACAACTTGTTATCGGAGAAAAAACAAAAATAACAATACTTCTACATAATCAGGGCAGTGCCTCAACCACTGCCAAAATAGAGTTTGCAAGGCCTATTGCGGAAGACAAGAACGCCTTTTCTGTAGTTGAAGGCGATGCATATTTTACCGGCGTTGTTGAAGCAGGCCAAGAAGTGCAAATAAGCTATGTGGTCAAGCCAAGGGTTGCTGCATACATGACTTTGCCTCCTGCAATTGTTTACTATGAAAACGAGTTCGGCGAACTGGAATCAAGGTTCAGCAACCTTGTTTCATTGAACGTTAGGGAACCAGAGAGAAAGATTGAGGCATTTATTGTAAAGGAAGAGGAAGCAGCCCTTGTAGGGCAGCTAATTGAAATGAGGCTTGCTGTGAAAAACGTTGGTTCTGATCC